>NZ_HG529390.1 GCF_000499525.1 Faecalimicrobium dakarense
TGCTGCAGTAGAAGCAGCTAGAGCTGGTTCTGCTGGTAAAGGATTTGCTGTTGTTGCTGATGAGGTAAGAAATCTTGCTGCTAAATCAGCAGAAGCTGCTAAAAATACAGCTACACTTATTGAAAACTCAATAGAAGCAGTTGATAAAGGAACTAATATTGTAGATAGTACAGCTGAGTCACTTCAAAAAATAATAAATACAACTAGTAGAACTACTGTATTAGTTGATGAAATAGCTAAAGCATCTGAAGAAGAAGCTAGCGCAATTAATCAAGTTACATTAGGAGTAGAACAAATCTCAGCGGTAGTGCAAACTAACTCTGCAACATCAGAAGAAAGTGCAGCTGCTAGTGAGGAGTTAAGTGGACAAGCACAAATGTTAAAATCACTTATTGAGAACTTTGAGTTAAAAGATACAAATAAACCTAGAAAAAATATAAATTTCAATGGTGATGAAACTGATTATTTTGCAATGAATGAATATTAATAATGCATAACAATATGCTATAATTTATAAATTTAAAAAAATGGAAGCCTTTATGCTTCCATTTTTGAGAATTTAATTTAAATATAAAATTAATTGCAATCTATTATATTTAATTAATAAAAGGAGAAAAGATATGAGCGGAGTAGATTCTTTAGCTGAATTTTATGTACACGAAAATATGCAGTTATTAGAGCAATTAGAAGAAATTTTACTTGTAGGCCAATTAGAAACTGGTGGATTAGGCAAAGAAGCAATTGAAGAAATCTTTCGTGCGATGCATACGATTAAAGGCTCTTCGGCCATGATGGGATACGATAGTTTAACAAAGCTTACTCATAGTATAGAAGATGTTTTTGATGAAATACGTGGAGGGCTTGAACTTTCTAGTAGTAAATGGGAAGAAGTCATTGACGTTGTATTAGCTATTATTGATTTTCTAAAAGAAGAAATGCTAAATGTACAAGATGGATTGCTTCCAGAGGCAAGTATCGATGAATTACATGATAGAGTTTCATGTTTACTACATAGTGAAGATGAAAATAAAGAACTAGAGATAGAACTGCCACAAGATAGTAAGAACGATGAAAATACACAAACAGCTGGTGAAAAACAACTTTGTATAAAAGTTTTCTTCGAAAGTGGATGTAGTATGGAAGGCGTTAGAGCGCTTGGTGTAGTTACTAACCTTGACAGTTTATGTTCTATTATAAGAACTGTACCTGAAGATTTAATGACGGATTGCGATGATGCTATAGCTAAAGATGGTTTTACCATATATACAAAATTAGTAGAAGATAAATCTGCTCTTGAAAAATGTATTGGTGAAACTATGTTTTTAAAGAATTTTGAAATTATTGAAGTTACAGATGGACCTCAACAACAAAATACTTCTAATTTAGATAGTTCAAATGATAGTCAGGAATCTTTAGATGAAGAAGTAGAAATCATAAACGAAGTGTTAGAACAAAACACTAAAGAGGAAGTTGCTAAAACACAGGTGCCTAATAAATCAAATGAGGAAGTAGAAGTTGTTAAATCAGAGACATCTAATAAGAAAGATGATGAAATAGAAGCAATAAATAAAGCATTAAAGAAAGAGCCTAAAAAAGAAACTAAAGAAGAAACTAATCAGCCTCATGTACATAATAAAAATAGTTACTTAACTGTAAATATTAATAAGGTTGATACATTAATGAATTTAGTTGGAGAGATTGTTACTACTGAATCTATGGTAGAAAAGCAATCGCAATTAGAAAACTTTGACCCAGATAGTTTTGAAAAACAAGCAAGAAGACTACATCAATTAACAAATGAACTACAAGATGTAGTTATGTCTATTCGTATGGTTCCAATATCTTCTACATTTACTAAAATGCAAAGAGTTGTAAGAGATATGAGTAAAAAGACTGGTAAATCAGTAGATCTTAAATTAATTGGTGAGCAAACTGAGGTAGACAAAAATATCTTAGAAAATATTTCAGACCCTTTAATGCACATGATAAGAAATAGTATGGACCATGGTATCGAGACACCTGAGGAGCGTAAAAACACAACGAAACCAGAAAAAGCAACTGTTACATTAGAGGCAAAAAACACTGGTGGAGATGTTGTTATTATTATTAAAGATGATGGTCGAGGATTAGATAAAGAGGCTATTGTAAAAAAAGCAATTGAAAAAGGAATTACAAGTAAAAGTATTGAAGAAATCAGCGATAAAGAGGCATATAACTTTATATTAGCACCAGGATTCTCAACAAAGAGTGCTGTAAGTGAGTACTCTGGACGTGGTGTAGGTATGGATGTTGTCTACACAAACATTCGTAAGTTAAGAGGTTCAATTAATATAGACAGTGAAAAAGGAAAAGGTACTATGATTGTACTTCGTATTCCACTAACACTTGCTATTGTAGATGGTATGAAAGTAAAAATAGATGATGAAATATATATTATTCCATCACTTAATATAAAAGAAGTATTTAGACAAGGTGCTTATGAAATTGTTCAAAATCCAAATGGAGAAGAACATAGTATTATTAGAGGTAATTGTTATGAAATACGCAGACTATCAAATATATTAGAAATAAATGAAACTAAATCTGATGAAGGAATTATGATTTTAGTTGAATCTGAAATGGGAAATGTATGTATGATTGTAGACAGTATTATTGGTCAACAACAAGTTGTAATTAAACCGATACCTACATTATTGACACAGTTTGAAAAAGTCCAATCTTATATGTCAGGTTGCTCTATTTTAGAAGATGGTTCTATTAGTTTAATATTTGATGTAAATGCCATTATAAACAGATAAATGGCATTAGTATAAAAATCGACATAATTACTATAGACGAAGCTGCCAAAATTGCTTAAAAATTATGGTGAAAACTGTGTAGTAATATAGCACAAGCATTAAAAAGGAGAAATAGTCTATGGAAGATAATAAAAAGATAAAAGTGCTGGTAATTGATGATTCTAGCATGTTTCGACGCATTGTATCAAAGTATCTTCAAGAACATCCAGAGTTAGAAGTTGTAGGAACTGCTAAAGATCCATATGATGCTAGAGATAAGATAATAGAGTTTAGACCAGACGTATTAACACTAGACATAGAAATGCCAGGGATGAATGGAATTGAATTTTTAAAAATTATAATGAATCAATGTCCTATTCCAACAATTGTTATTAGTGGTGCTGATGGTAAATGCTTTGAAGCTATAAGCGCTGGAGCTGTTGGATTCGTTGAAAAACCAAATGCAAATACAATGAATGAATTTTCTAATGATTTAGCATCTAAAATTAAAGAAGCTTCAGTTGCTAAATTGGAAAAGAAAAAGTATTCAAAAATAAACTCTTCACAAGTTAGTAATTCTGTGCAAAGAAAAAGTACATTTAACAATGAAAGTATAAGAAGAAATAAAGATATAATTGCAATAGGTGCATCTATGGGTGGTGTAGAAGCAGTCGCTAAAGTAATAAGCCAGTTGCCTTTAGGATTGCCACCAATTGTAATCACACAACATATGCCACCAGTATTTACTAAAAGATATGCAGAGCGCTTAAATAAAGAATGTGTCATAAATGTATTAGAAGGAAAAGATGGACAAGAAGTATTAAGTGGACATGCATATATTGCACCTGGTGGATTACAAATGGGTATCACAAAGAAAAATAATAAATATGTGTTAGAAATTAAAGAAGGAGAAAAGATTAGTGGTCATTGTCCTTCAGTAGATTATTTATTTCAATCTGTAGCAAAAGTGGCTAAAGAAAATGCTATAGGTGTTATTTTAACTGGAATGGGTTCTGATGGAGCTAAAGGATTACTTGATATAAAAGAAGCTCACGGATATACCATTGGTCAAAATAAACATTCTTGTGTTGTTTATGGAATGCCAATGGCTGCGAAGAACCTTGGAGCAGTCGAAAAAGAAAGCTCTTTAGAGATGATTCCAAATGTAATATTAAATCAACTAAAGAGAAGACAATCAACGGTAAAATCTATAGATTAGATAGAAAGTAGGTATATATGAAATTTGAATGTGATAAATTGAATGTATTTCGTGAAATTAGTAATATAGGTTCAGGTAATGCATCGAATTCATTAGCTATGATGTTAAATGAGCTAGTTGATATTGGGATTCCTAAAAGTGATATGATTAAATTTTCAGATATAACTAATAGTTATAGCTCTCCAGAAGAGTTAGTTGTAGGAACTGTTTTACAGCTTTCAGAAGATATGGAAGGTTTTATTATGGTTATTATGAAAATTGATTCAGCACTTAATTTATTATCAAAAATTACTGGAAAAGAAATTAAATGTGATATAAATGATTACAATTCAGTTTGCGAAGAACTAAATTCTATAGGTGAAGTTTGTAACATACTTTGTGGAACTTACCTAACTGCAATATCTGATATGACAGGTTTAAGTATAAATCCATCAATACCTTACTTTAGTGTAGATATGGTTATGGCAATTATGAATTTACCTATCTCATTATATGGTCCAGTTGCGGACACAATTTTATGTATTGAAACGGACTTTTTCACTACAGACCACAAAATCGATGGAAAATATTATTTTATTCCTAAAGTTGAATCATGTAAGAAACTATTATCTTCATTAGGCTTTGCTGATTAGGAGACTAGCTAATGGAAAATATAACAGTTGGTATAGCAGACTTTAATATTGTAAAGGCGCCTAATCAAATTAAGACTATTGGACTTGGATCTTGCTGTGGTGTGGTACTTTACGATGAGATAAATAAAATCGCTGGATTAGTTCATATTTTGCTTTCAGATTCAAAACATGAAAAAAATGTAGTAAACAAGGCAAAGTATGCAGATACGGGTATTACTTTATTATATGAAGAGATGAAAAAGAAAGGTGCTAATCCTAGGTTTATAAGAGCAAAGCTAGCCGGTGGTGCACATATGTTTAGTTTTAAAAATACACCTAATAGTATATTTACTATTGGAGAAAAAAATGTAAAATCATGTAAAGAAACATTAGCTAAACTAAATATCTCTATTGTTTCTGAAGATGTATTAGGAACTTGTGGAAGAACTATTACATTTGATACTCTTACAAGTAAGCTACGTATCAAAAGTGTTGGAAAAAATGAAAAAGTCATTTAAAAGGATGGTGTATTATTTATGAATGCAAATGATGAGATAATAGACAATAAAATAGATGATTTATATATGGTATTTATTATAAATAATCAAAAGTATGCATTGTCGTCAAAATATATTATAGAAATTATTGAAATGCTGCCTATAACTAAAGTTCCATTCCTTCCTAAGTATATGAAAGGGATTATAAATCTAAGAAGTACTATTATTCCTGTAATGGATGCTAGGATGAGATTTGATATGGATCCAATTGAATACAATGAAAGAACTTGTATTATTATAATTGAAAATAACGGAGATCAAATCGGATTAATAGTTGATGCGGTAAATGAAGTTATTCATATTTCACCTAATCAAAGTATGAAGATGAACTCAAATAAAGAAGAAGGTAAGCAAAACTTTATAAAAGGTGTTAGTGAAATAAATGATGAAATTCAGTTAATATTAGATTGTGACTCATTAGTAGAAATTGTAGAGGATATAAATGATGGAATTAACGAATAAAGACTTTGTACGATTAAAAAACTTTATGTATAATAATTATGGGATAAATCTGGAAAAAAAAGAACCCTAATTGAAACACGACTAGTACTTATGGTAAAGCGTTTAGGATTTCCTGATTTTAAAAGCTATATAGATAATTTAATGCAAGATAAAACAGGAGAACAAGTATCGGCTTTAGTAGAAAAGTTAACAACGAATTTTACTTATTTTATGCGTGAGGAACAGCACTTTGAATTTTTAAAAGATGAAGTGTTATTACCTAATTTAAAAAAGCCACCAATTGGAGGAATAAAAATCTGGTCTGCAGCTTCATCTACTGGGGAAGAACCATATTGTATTGCTATGTTAGCATCATCTATCTTGGGCAAAAGCTCAAAGTTAAGAGTATCTATAACAGCGTCAGATATTTCTAATAATGTACTAAAACAAGCAAAGGCAGGTATTTATTCAGAAGATAAAATATCTAAGTTGCCACAATTATGGGTGAAAAATTTCTTTCAGAAGATAGATGAGAAAAATTATGCAGTCACTAAAAATGTTAAAGAATTAGTTGAATTTAAATATTTTAATTTAAATAATAAGATAGGCTGGGATAGGTCTAAATATGATGTTATCTTTTGTAGAAATGTTATGATTTATTTTGATAATCCTACAAAGCAGGCATTATGTAAAAGATTATATGAATCACTTAAACCAGGAGGTTATTTAATAATTGGAATGTCTGAGAACTTATCTAATTTAAACACAGATTTTGAACGTGTAAAACCATCAGTATATAGAAAAAAATTATAATTGATGAAAAATGGAGGAAATATTATGAAAAGAGTATTAATAGTTGATGATGCTGCATTTATGCGTATGTCTATTCGCAATATGCTTCAAAATTATGAATTTGAAATAGTTGGAGAAGCGGAAAATGGTTTAATGGCAATTGAAAAATACCAAGAATTACAACCAGATATAGTAACAATGGACATTACTATGCCGGAAATGGATGGATTAGAAGCATTAAGAGAGATCAAAAAGATCGATCCAGGTGCATCAATTGTCATGGTATCAGCATTAGGACAAGAAGCTAGAATGAAAGAGGCAATTATCTATGGAGCAAAAGGATTTATTGTAAAACCTTTCAAAGAAGAGATTATTGTATCTGCTTTATCTAAACTGTAATTTACTTTGTTGATAAGTAATTAAGTTTAGGATACATATAAAGAATTAGTATAATAAAAGTAAGATGTTTATGCATCTTACTTTTATGATAATAACTAAATTATAGTATGATGTATATATGATACATCAAACCCACTATTAGTTTCTAATTTGAGGAATTAATAGTGGATTTGATGTGTACTTGCTATAAGTCACTTAAACACCACTTGAACATAAACAAGAAATAATTATGAATATAAAGTAAGATAAGGTTTAGAGAGGAGATATGATAAAATATTATGAAAAAAGAAGTAAATATATATGACTTTAAAAAGCCGCAAAGGTATTCTACAGACAATATGAGATTTTTATCTGTAATATCAGATGAATTTTGTAAGAGCATAAATCTATTTGTAGCTTATGAATTAAAAAAACCAAATATAGTATGTAAATTGGAAAGAATAGAACAAACAAACTATGAAGAATTTATGTATATGATATCAAATGACTCTGTGATTATTGAACATGCAATAAAACCTTTAGTTCAAGGTCTTATATATCAATTAGATAAAAGTGTTGCACTTTCATTTGTAGATTTAATACTTGGTGGAGATGGCATAGTTGATGATCATAAAAGAGAACTTACTGAAGTTGATAAAGAATTAATATCGTATATAGGTAGTGAGTTTTTAACAAAAATGCATATTTTTGAAGGGTGTGAATCTAGAGAAGTTTCTAATGTTTACACTAATGCCGGATCTAGTCAAAAATATCCAATAAGTGAATCAGTTATTATTTCCCATATGAAAATGATGGATGGCGATAGAGAAATAGGAAAAATGAGTTTCTGTAATCCATATAGTTGTTTGGAGCCAGTAATAGACCAATTAGAATCTAAAAGACTTTTTATAAGCAAAGATAAAGAATATGATTTTGAATTTACAAGTGCTATATATAAAAAGATTGATGGTGTAAAAACTGAGTTAGTTGCAAGTCTAGGCAATGTAAATGTAAGCGTAGAAGAACTTTTAAATTTAAAATTAGGAGATATCATAACTCTAGATACTAAAGTAAATGAAGATATAGACCTTTTTGTAGGAGGTTCAAAATCTTTTAAATGTAAACCTGGTCTTATTAAAGATAAAAAGGGTGTTGTTATAACTGGTGACACAAAAAAGGAAGCATAATTAATATAGAATAAATAAAAACACATTAATAATTTATTAATGTGTTTTTTTTATTTCAATTGATATTAACAAGTAGATATTTAGTTATATTATTTTGTCTAATTTTTAAATTTTTTTGCAAAATTTATAAAAGTTAAAATCTTAAATAAAATTATAACGAAAAGAATATTTTATATAGATATAAAGAATATGTCAATCTATCCGTATAGTAAGAAAATAAACTACTTAAGAAATACAAATTACAAAACTTTAAAATATAGGGAGGGCACTATGAAAAATTTAAAAATAAGTAGAAAATTAAGTATATCTTTTATTGTTTTACTAATGATTGCAACATTTGCAAATTTTTATACAATATCTAGTTTACGAAAAGCAGAAAGTCTAAATAAACAATTATTTAATGGACCTTATAATTCAACAACTGAAGCTATGGGAGTTCGTAGAGATACAGTTTCTATTGGAAGAGGTATAGCTAATTCAATTATTAGGGAAAATCCTTCAAAATATAGAGATGAAATTATAAGTAACTTTGAAAGTATTGATAAAAGACTTAAAATAATTGAAAAGTCTTTTAGTGGAGACAAAAAATTCATCGATAATCTTGAAAATTCTGTAGATAAAATAAGACAAGAGTACGACCAACTTTATGATCTTATGTTAAAAGGAGATTATAAAACTGTAAAAGAAGTTACAGCTGAAAATACAGAATATTGGAAGCTAGACGCTGAACTTAGAGAAAATTCAATAGCTCTTGATAAAGAGGCAGAAGCTGAAGGTATTGAGTTTAATAAAGGTGTAGAAAGTGCAACTTCAAAATCAACAATTACAGCTGTTGTTATGAGTATATTAAATATAGTAATAGGAATAGTTATATGCGTATATATTACAAAGAGCTTAAAGAAACCAATCGAAGAAATAGAAATAGCAGCAAATAAAATGGCTGAGGGTGATTATAATATCGCTATCGATTATGAATCAAAAGATGAATTAGGTTCTTTAGCAGACAGTATGCGTAAAATGAGTGGAGAAACTAAGGAAATTATAAATGATACAGTTCGTGTTTTAGGAGAAGTTGCATCAGGCAACTTTAATGTTGAACCTGAAGTAGAATTTATAGGAGTATTTAAAGGTGTTGAGCAATCAATAAATAAAATAACTAACGATTTAAGTGAAACAATGTCACAAATAAATGTGGCTGCAGAAGAAGTAGGAGCTGCATCAGATCAAGTAGCTGGTGGATCACAAATGTTATCACAAGGTGCTACTGAACAAGCAAGTGCAATTCAAGAGTTATCTGCAACTATTATAGAAATATCTGACAAAATAAAAGATACTGCAGACAATGCTAGAAAAGCTAATAATTTAACTCTAAGTTCAGCTCGTCAAGTTAAAGATGGTAATGAGCAAATGAAACAAATGGTTAAAGCAATGGAAGAGATTTCATCTACTTCTAATGAAATAGGAAGAATTATAAAAACAATAGATGATATAGCATTCCAAACAAATATATTAGCATTAAATGCTGCTGTAGAGGCTGCACGTGCCGGTTCAGCTGGTAAAGGATTCGCTGTCGTTGCTGATGAGGTAAGAAACCTTGCTGCTAAATCAGCAGAAGCTGCTAAAAATACAGCTACACTTATAGAAAATTCAATAGAAGCAGTTAACAAAGGTACTGAAATAGTAGATAGCACAGCTGAGTCACTTCAAAAAATAATAAATACAACTAGTAGAACTACTGTATTAGTTGATGATATAGCTAAAGCATCTGAAGAAGAAGCTAGTGCAATCACTCAAGTTACATTAGGAGTAGAACAAATTTCAGAAGTAGTGCAAACTAACTCTGCAACATCAGAAGAAAGTGCTGCTGCTAGTGAAGAATTAAGTGGACAAGCACAAATGCTAAAGTCACTTATCGAAAACTTTGAGCTAAAAGATACAAATGGTTCTAGAAAAAATATAAACTTCAATAGCGATGAAAATAATTATTTTGCTATGAATGAATATTAATAGGATCAAACTTTAAATAAAATTTAACAAAAAGGTTTGACATGAAACTATTATAGTTATATAATTAGTTTGACGTAAAACTAATTATATAAGAGGAGAAATACATAATGGCAAATTTAGATTTTATATACAACCGTAAGAGTGTAAGACAGTTTAAAAATACACCGATTCCAAAAGAAGATATAGTTGAATTATTAAAGGCTGGAACTTATGCACCATCTCCAAAGCACCAACAAAATTGGCATTTTGTTGTGCTACAAAATAAAGATATAATAAATGAAATGGCAGATATAGTAGCTAAAAGCCATGAAAATATAGGACAACTTGCAAAAAACGAAAAAGACTTTAAAAAGCATATGAGCGTTATAAAATACTATACATGCTTTAGATATGCTCCAGTAGTGATATTAGTATATTCATCTGAATATAAAATGATAGAATATAAGATATTAAAGGAAAGTAATGCACCTCAAGAAGTTATTGATGTGTTAGTATCACCTCAATCAGCAGCTCAAGGTATAGGTGCTGCAGTAGAAAATATTTTATTAGCTGCGACTGAAATGGGTTATGGAACTTGTTATATGACAGGTCCTACACATGCTAAGACTGAGATAGAAAAGCTTATAGGATTTAATAAAGAAGGATACGAATTAATGTCTATGATTTCTTTAGGAGTGGCAGAAGACGATACTCCTAATCAACCACCTCGTAAACCTTTAGAAGAAGTTGTAACATTTATAGATTAATATATAAATAATAAAAAGACATCTACGAAAACGTATTGTAGATGTCTTTTTTATTGTTTATTTTAATATATTGAAAATAAAAATTAATATAAAAATATAAAAAATATTATACTCAAAAAAGTTGTTACAATAATGTAATTCTCGATTACAACAGTGTAAATTTTTATATGGAAAATTTATGATATAGTGAAATTAACAATAGAAATAAAAAGATTTTTGTCGAAATACGGAATATTATACAAATTTTATCTAATTACTGAAAAAATAATGAAAATTCATGATGCGAGTATAATTAAATAGCAGTTTATAAAGATAAGATTGATAATCAAAAAATTAAAAATACAAAATAATCGATAAAAATATATTATAAATAGAATATAAGGCTAGGGTTAAGGTATGAAAATTATAAAAAGAATACGTGATAATATAATTAAATCTACTCTGATATTAGTAGGTTTAGTTTTTGTGGGTTTAATAGGTGATATTTATATAACTTCTCACGCTAAAGACAGTTTTAAAAATTCAATAGATAATTCACAGAGTATATCAAGTGGAATAGAATCAATAAAAAAACTAGAATCTAAAGATGTTATATCAATTGAAAAGAAAATAGACAATATGAACAACAAAAAAGGTATAAAAGATAATGATTTAAAGCAAGTATTTGAAAATTCTTTAATAATGGGAGATTCAATATCGGAATCTCTAATAGAGTATAGCATATTAAATAAATCTTCAGTAGTAGCATATAAAGGAAGAAATACATCATCTGCTAAAAAGGATGTAAATTTAGCTGTCAATTTATACCCATCTAATGTATTTATGGCTTATGGAATGAATGATATACCATACTTTAGAGGAGATGCTAAGAAATTTGTTTTATCATACGAAGAGCTAATACAAGATTTAAAATCAAAACTCCCTAAAAGTAATATATATATATGTGAAATTTTACCTGTACAACAAAAGGTTATAGATAAAGAAAAATCTATTATAAGATAGATGAATTTAATAATGCCCTTAAAGACATGTGTGAAAAATTAGGACTAACTTTTATAGAAAGTAAAGACATAGTAGTAAAAAATCCAAAGTTATTTGAAAATGATGGAGTACATATGAAAATAGGTTTCTATCCATTATGGCTAAGGACACTTTTAGATAAATCAAACTTATAAGTTAGTGAGGATAAATAAATGAAAAAATATATAAAGAAAATATTAGCAATTATGGTAATAAACATTTCAATCTTTACTATTGGGTGTTCAAGTGAGATAAACATATCTATAAATGAGATTGAATCTGATTTAGTTAAAAATATTAATACTGATAGAATGGAAAAAGGTGATAAAAAATCACTTATAAGATTTTATGGAATAAATCCGGATGATTTAGAAGATTTTGTTTTATACATACCTAAGTCCAATATGGATGTAGATGAAATGTTAGTCTTAAAAGTAAAAGACTTAGAAAAATTAGAATTCATAGAAGAAAGCATAGAATCTAGAGTAAATCGTCAAATAGAAAATTTCAATGGGTATGGTGTAGAACAGGTTGGGCTATTGGACAATTATGAGATGAAGATAAAAGATAAATATATTTTTTTCGTAGTCTCAGACAAGGCTGAAGAAATTAAAGATGAGTTTATCAAAAGTATAAAAAATAAATAAGGAATGTGAGCAGTTATGGTTTTTAGCAGTATTATTTTTATATTCACTTTTTTACATATAAGTTTATTGTTATATTATATTACTCCAATGACTATGAGGAACTTAATACTATTATTAATAAGCTTAGTATTTTATGCATGGGGTGAACCTGTGTATGTTTTATTAATGATATTTACAACAATATTTAACTTTATAATGGGTAGAGTTATAGATAGTAACAAAAGAAGTATTAAATGCAAAAATATATTAATATTTACGGTTTTAGTAAATATATTTATTCTAGGTTTTTTTAAATACTATGGATTTTTAATTGAAAATATAAATATGATATTTAGTTTAGATATAGCATATAAGCAATTACCCCTTCCGGTTGGGATATCATTTTATACATTCCAAATATTATCTTATGTAGTAGATGTATATCTAGGAAAAGCAAAAGTACAGAAGAATTTAATTTCACTTGGATTATATGTAACTATGTTTCCTCAATTAGTGGCAGGTCCAATTGTAAGATATCAAGATATAGATAGACAACTCACTTATAGAGAAGAATCTATTTCTAAGTTTGGATTAGGTGCTGATAGGTTTACAAGGGGGTTATGTAAAAAGGTTTTATTAGCAAATAACATAGGTATAATATGGACAACTATTCAATCTACAAATCTTAATGATATATCTGTATTAACATCATGGATAGGTATAGTAGCCTATACATTCCAAATATATTTTGACTTTAGTGGTTATTCAGATATGGCTATAGGTCTTGGAAAAATGTTTGGATTTGATTTTATAGAAAACTTTAATTATCCATATATATCAACTAGTGTATCCGAATTTTGGAGAAGGTGGCATATATCACTAGGATCATGGTTTAAGGAATATATATACATACCTTTAGGCGGAAATAGAGTAAGTAAATTAAAAAGTATAAGAAACATATTTACGGTTTGGTTACTTACAGGGTTATGGCACGGTGCAAGTTGGAATTTTATAGTTTGGGGACTTTATTATGGAACTATATTATTTATAGAAAAAACTATATTAAGCAAATTACTAGAAAGATTACCAAAACTTTTAAGACATATTTATACTATGTTATTAATTATGATAGGTTGGGTTTTCTTTGGAAGTGAAACATTAAGTTATGCTCTAAATTATATAGGAGTTATGTTTGGTCTATCAGGAAATAAGCTATTAGATTCAATGGGATTATATTATTTATACACTAACTTAATATTATTTATAGTACTATCATTGTGTTCAACACCTATAGTAAGTAAAATCTTTAAAACAATAATAAAAAAGGAAAAAATATAGGCTTATCAATGGCTATATTTGTGAATATATCAATAATGATATTATCTATATCTTATTTAGTAAATGAGACATACAATCCTTTCTTATACTTTAGGTTTTAAGGTAATTAAAGGAGGACTATCGTGAAAAATAAAAAATATTATGACAAAAATACCAAGGCATACTATATAATAATGAGTTCTGTATTTATAGTATTTCTAGCTATTATAGTAGCTTTCAATATACTAAAAAAAGATATAAAATTTTCAGAATCTGAAAATAGAATATTAGCTAAAAAGCCTAAATTTAAAGTTGAAAAGTTAGTAGAAGGGAAGTTTACAAAAAAATACGAAAAGTATAAAATAGATCAATTTATAAACAGAGATTTATGGATAGAAATTAAAACAAATTTTGATAAAATGCTGGGAAGAAATAAGTCTAATGGAGTTTATTTAAGCAAGTATAATTATTTAATTGAAGAATTTAAAGAACCAAACTCAAATGCCATAAAATCTAATTTGGATGCTATAAACAAATTCTCAGATAAATATAAAAGAATTAGACAACATTTTATAATAGCACCTAATGCAATAGAAATATTAGAAAATAATCTTCCTATATTTGCACCTACTTTAAGTCAGAAAAAATATATTGATAATTTTAAAGATAAATTAAACAAAAACGTAAATTTCATAGATTCATACAAAGCACTAAAAGTTCATAATAAAGAGTACATTTATTATAAAACGGACCATCATTGGACAACATTAGGGTCTTACTATACATTTTTAGAAGCAGCAAAGAGCATGGACCTTAATATAGATAAAATTAAATATGATATAAAGAAGGTATCTAATAGTTTTTTTGGAACGTTATCTTCTAAAAGTGGATATAAAGCAAAGGAAGCAGATACAATAGAAATATACATACCTCAAGATAAAAATGATGAATATGTAGTTAATTATGTAGAGGAACAAAAAAAATCTGCATCTCTTTATGATAGCTCAAAATTAAATATAAAGGATAAGTATGGAGTATTTTTAGGAGGAAATCATCCTTTAACTAAAATAAAAACAACATCTAAGGAAGATAGAAGACTTCTTATATTCAAAGATTCATATGCAAATAACTTTATACCATTTCTAACGCCTCATTTTAAAGAAATAGTGGTTATAGATCCAAGGTATTACTATGATGATATTGATAAATTAATTGAAGAAGAAAGTATAACAGATACTTTGTTTTTATATAATGCAAATACATTCTTTTCTGATACATCTTTAGAGTTAGTTTTAAGTAATAAGTAAATATATAAGCATTTATAGGTAGAATTTAGGAATTATTATTGGAAAAGGTATAGTGAAAAATAAATAGAGTATAAATAAATAACATTCATAGAGTTTTATAAATGTTATTTATTTAACTAAATTTACTTAGGGGTAGTAAATTTAGGGGAAAAGATTCATCGATATATTCTATCATATTTAATCATAAAAAATGTTAAAAGTGGACTGAAATTTGATTTTTTGGGACTGAAATATGAATTTTGATTAGTTATGTAAAAAATTTTACTATAAATATAATTTAAAATAAAAAATATTAAAAATGCAAAAAGTAACAAAATATAACAAAACACTGAAAACTCTTGATTAAGTAAAGTAAATGTGCAATATTATATAAGTGATTAAAAAACAGTGTTTAATATTAAACACTGTGAAATATATATAGTATTTAAATAGGAGCTGAAAATGAAAAAATAGGTTACGTAGTTATGCCACTTATATTAGGTATGATGTTTGTATTGGGTATAAATAAATTTTTTGATTTAAAAATAAAAGATTTATTAAAAAGCAAAGACTTAACTACGATTATGAATGATTCATTAAGTGATATAAAAGATAAAGGAAGTATAGCAAATAATTACTTTTTAGAGAGAGAAGATGCTCTTATATTAGGCTCTTCAGAGTTAGGTCATTCAACAAAACAACATCCAACATACTATTTCAATACGAATAGGAGTGAACATGGTGTAGCAACTATAGGAAGGGCATATACTCAGAGTCTGCAAGATGCAACCATATTAGGTAGTTTAAACCCAGAGATTAAAGATAAGAAAGTAGCTTTATTAATATCGATGCAATGGTTTATGGATAAAGAAGGAGTAACTGAAGGGCATTATCAATTTAGATTTTCTCCATCACAATTTTATAATTTTTTAGATAATCCTAAAATATCTAAAGAAAGTAAAAATAAGCTAATTGATAGAAGTAAAGAACTTTTAAAAAATTCTGCTGAATATAAGCCAGAATATGTTTATGCAAAACTATACAATTCAAATGACTTTATTTCGAAAACTGAGAAGTTTTTACTAAAACCATATCTTGAGCTAAGAAAATATTTTGTAAGACTTAAAGAAAAAGGTCTACTTTATAAAGAATTAGTATCCTTAAGTGATGCTAAAAAACACACACCAAAAGGAACCATTGATTGGGAAAAAGAAGAAACTAAAGCAATAGAAGATGCCAAAAAAAGAGTAGGAAAAAATGATTTAAACATTGATAAAGGATACTATAAAAAGCATTTTAAAGGCGGGCTAGATAAAGTTAAAGGCAAATATAAAGATGTTAATTTAATGGATTCTAAAGAGCTTAAAGACTATGAATTTGGATTACAGGTATGTAAAGAATTAGGCATAAAGCCTGTGATAGTAATGTTACCTTCTATGGATAAATACTACAATATAACTGGTATATCAAGAGAAGAAAGACATGAACTTTACAATAAAATAATATCGTTATCTAAAAGCTATGGATTTGAAGTCATGGATTTAAGAGATAAAGAAACCGAAAAATATTACTTAAGAGATGTAATGCATCTTGGAACGAAAGGATGGGTAGATGTTAGTGAAAAATTATATAAAGAGTTTGATAAATAATAGAGAGCTAATGATGAGCGTTTGTTTCACTCTAATCATAATATTAGCGATACTAATATTAATATTTACACCATTTAAGCAATTACCATTTGTATATAATGAGTTTTAATGAGGGGGTTATAGGATGAAAATTATTGAAGGTATAAAAAAATATGCAAATACCGATAGAATTGCAATAATATGTGAAGGCGAAAAACTTTCATATAATGAGCTAGATAAGTACTCAGAGGCAATTGCAATATATTTAAAATCTATACATGGCGAAGAAAATACACCTATATTAGTATATGGGAATAAGGAAAATATGATGATGCCTTGTATGATAGGTGCATTAAAATCTGGTAGGGCATATGTTCCTCTTGATACAAGCTTCCCAATAGATAGAGTTAAAACTGTAACTGAAGAAGTTAATCCAAAGGTATTATTTAACTTTGGCGAAGAAGTTGAATTTGAAGATGTTATAGTAATAAATAAAGAAAAACTTGAAGATATAATAAATGAGTATAAAGAAAAATCAATATCTAGTGAAAACTGGGTAAAAGAAGATGAAAATGCATATATATTATTTACATCAGGAAGTACAGGAAAACCAAAAGGTGTACAAATAAGTTCTAATAACTTAGATAGTTTTGTAAACTGGATGAGTCCTTATCTAAAAATAGATGGAAGTGAAAAAGTTATGATGAATCAAGCGGCATATTCATTTGATTTATCAGTGACAAGTATATATCCTGCATTAGTAAATGGATCTACGTTATTTTCAATATCTAAGAAGGTATTGGCAGATTATAAGTTATTATTTAGTGAATTAAAAGAATCTAATATGTCAGTATGGGTATCGACACCATCATTTGCAGGAGTATGTTTATCTGACTCAAGCTTTAATCAAGAAATGATGCCAAATCTTGAATCAATGATATTTATAGGTGAGGTTTTACCGAAAAATGTAGCTAAAGAGCTTATGGAGAGATTCCCAAATACAAGAGTTATTAATGGATATGGACCAACAGAAGCAACTGTAGGAGTAAGTGTAAATGATATAACATTAGAATTTATCGAAGATGAAAAGAGCTTACCTGTAGGATATCCTATGGATAACTGTAAGATTAAAATTGTTGATGAAAATGGAATTGAAGTTGAAAGTGGGCAAAAAGGTGAAATAATGATAATAGGCCCATCAGTTTCAAAAGGTTACTTCAATAATAAGGAAAAAACAGATGAAGTATTTTATTTTGATGAGATAAATGGCGTAAAACATAGAGCATATAAAACAGGTGATATGGGCCACATGCTTGAAGGTAGAATATATTACTCTGGGAGAGTTGACTTCCAAGTTAAGCTAAATGGATATAGAATAGAAATAGAAGATATAGAAAACAACCTAAGAAAAGTTAATAATATAAAAAATGCAGTAGTAATGCCTATATATAAAAATGATAAAATAGCATATTTAAAAGGTATAGTTCAGCTAAAAGAAAAGAATGAATTAAGTAACATAAAAAATGGTACATTAATAAAGAAAGAACTATCAAAATATCTGCCACAATATATGATACCTAGAAATGTAACTGTTATAGATGAGTTCCCTATGAATACAAATGGGAAAATAGATAGAAAGAAATTAATGGCTGAATTATAATGACTTTTTCACAGTACGGAGATTACTTCTATCTTTATATATTATTATTAACATTAACACCGGCAGTAGTATTAGGTTTACTAGGTAAAAACATAAAATATTATGGCATAATAGCAAGTGTATTTATGATATTTTTAATAATAGGAAGAGACGTTAGTCTTTTATATTTCACAATGTTTATGATATTTGAAATATGTCTAATAAAAGGATATTTTTATATAAGACAAAAGACTAAAAATAAATATATTTATTGGGTATTTTTATTTGCTTCAATGCTTCCTATAATAATCAATAAACTTTCACCATATACATCATTTGGAGTTATTGGTTTTATCGGAATATCATATCTAAACTTTAGAACGATACAAATGATAATCGAAATTTATGATGGGGCAATAAAAGAAGTTAATTTATTCAAAACATTATACTTCATAATATTCTTCCCAACATTAAGTTCAGGTCCGATTGATAGATCGAGAAGATTTGAAGCTGACTTAGAAAATAGTATACCAAAGGAAGAATATATAAATGACTATTTAGTTCCTGGTTTTGGTAAAATTTTAATGGGAGTTGGATATAAGTTTGTTTTAGCATTTTTAATAAATACTTATTGGATGTCAAAGATTCCATCAGATATTAACTTTGTTAATTCTATAAATTATATGTACGCATATAGTTTATATTTATTCTTTGATTTTGCAGGATATAGCTTATTTGCAGTAGGAACAAGTTATATACTAGGAATTAAAACTCCGGATAACTTTAATAAGCCATTTATAAGTAAAGATATGAAAGAATTCTGGACTAGATGGCATATAAGTCTTTCAAGATGGTTTGGAGATTATATTTTCTCAAGATTTGTAATTTCTTCTATGAGAAAGAAAAGATTCAAAAAAAGAGCGACAGCAGCACATGTTGCTCAAATGATAACTATGATAACTATGGGATTTTGGCATGGTTTAACATGGTATTACATCTTATATGGTGTATATCAAGGGGTAGTACTTATCCTAACAGATATATATCAAAAGAAATCTAAATTTTATAAAAAGCATAAAAAAGAGAAATGGTTTGAAATTGTTCAAATTGTAATAACTTTCAATATTGCATGTTTTGGATTATTGATTTTCTCAGGATATTTTGCTTAAAATAGGGAGGAATAAAAATGAGACAAGTAGTTATAGAAATATTTGAAGAAGTATTAGGGTATGATGATTTAGAAAATAACCAAGATTTAAACTTATTTGAAGAAGAGTTATTAGACTCATTAGCTATAATAGAAGTATTATTAGAAATCGAAGGAAGATTAGGTATAGAGCTTCAACCAACTGATTTAGAAAGAAGCGATATGGCAACTGTAAATAACTTAGTTAAGTTTTTAGAAACAAGAAAGTAATATAAAATTAAAATAAACTTATTTAAATTAATAAAAAGATATTATCATAAATTTATGGTAATATCTTTTTTAATTTAAGATTTAAATATTCAATTTGAAAAATATTTATATAGATTTTATATTTAATAATAAAGGAGTTGCCATATTTATATTGGCCGCTTTTTTACTTTGCATTATTTCGATAAAAGACTTTTGGAGAACATCCTGTCTCTTTTTTAAAGTTAGAATAAAAGGCAGACATGCTTTCAAATCCGCATTCAAAAGCACTTTCAATAATTGTTGATCCTTCAAGTAGCATAATCTTAGCTTTTTTTATTCGAATAAAACGAATGTATTGAGAAATCGTTTTTCCATAGAATTGAAAAAATAGTTTATTCAGATAACTTTTATTCACACCGAGATTTTGAATTTGTTTTTCAAGTTCATTTTTATCATAAAAATATTTATTTATTATACTTTGGGCACTTTGAGTTAATTCCTCTAATGGAAAAAACTCAAGAAGATCGGGTCTACATCTTTTACAAGGCCTATATCCTTCATCCATTGCGTTTTGCCTATTATTAAAAAAGGTTACATTACTCCTTAGAGGAGCTTTTGATTTGCAAGATGGTCTACAAAAAATCTTTGTAGTTTTTACTGCATAAAAAAATTTACCATCGCTTTCTGTATTATTTTCAATAACAGACATCCATTTTTCTTCATCAGTCATAGTAATTATACCTTAGTGATTGTCTATGTAGTCTTGTAACTGTTTATGCCACTTAACAGTATCGTATATCTGAGTATCAGTTGTTTCACCCATCAAAAGATCCATTAAATGTCTTGGATTTTTACCACCAATATGCATTGATTTTATGCAAGAAATACAATACACGCAAACATCATCACAAGGCATTGAACTTGCTCTTTCTTTCATTTTTTCATTAACTTTTTCGACTGGTAGATTTGGGTAAAAATTATCTCCGCAGCAAATTGAGCGCGTTCCATGAAACTTTGTTTCCGCAACATCAATATTCATCTTTTTTAGTAAATTACGTACAGCTTGGTGAACTTGAGGCTTTTCGCGAACAGGACAGGCATCTTGTACAGATACTTTTAAACCTTTATAGTCAGGATACTTAAATTCGTCTAGTCCATCGATTATTTCCCAAATAGAAATTGTTGATATACCTTCATACAAACTTCTAAAACGTCTGTCACATCCAGCACATACATTGATAATCAATGAGCCTGTTTCAAGCTGAGGATCATGGTAACAGCATATTTTGTGTAACGCAACTTCTCCATAATTTTCATTCAAAAACTTTAAAATCTTATTTTCCATTTCAGGCTTATATATACTTAAACCGCAGCCTGGATTAAAATATGTTTTTGTCATAATACGTTTTCTCCCGTGTAAAATTGAATTTTATTAAGATATATTTTGTTTCTATATTAATTATAACAGTAGATAGATAAAAAAACTTCTCGATTTTTGATTTCTAATTTTTCTGCACTATAGATATTAATTAAAAGAATAAACTATGAATATATAATAATAAGCAATAATTATTTATTGAAAAACAATAAATAATTATTGACTAATATAAAACGAGGATTTATAATTAATTTAAAGATAAACATTGTTTATGAAATAAATAGAATTTAAAATATAAATTATTATTAACGGAGGAAATGAAATGAAAAAATATGTTTTAGCTTTAATACCTTTTATAATAGGGATAGGATGCTTTATTGCTTTTAGTGTAATAGGAAGTGAAGTTGCTCCTGATGGGACTCTTGTTGAACCATTCTTTTTAGTTCCAATTGGATACTTATTCTTTGCTACTGGAATAGTTGGATTATTAATTAGTGGTATAAAATCTTATTTTAGCCATAAGGCATCTGAAAGATAATAATTTTAAAATATTAGAAATGGGTAATAAATATAGATATTATTATATAAAGTTTAAAATACAGTAAAAACATACTTAGTTATAGTAATGTTTATAGAAAGTTTGTAAATATAAGAACAGATATATATCAAACCTCATAAAATATTGTAAAAAAATATATGAGAGGATGTATATATGTGAAATCAAGTAGAAAAAACATTAAAAGATCCAGAGAGCCAGTATACAAATATGCACTAACAAATTTAAATCTAAGATCTCAAAAATCAACTGATTCAAGTATAATAACTGTAATTCCAAAAAACTCTAAAATACAGGTAATAGATTCAGAAGATGAATGGATTAAAGTATCTTATGGACCTAAACAAGGATACGTATATAGTGACTTTGTATCAGTAAGTCAACATCCATGGAGTAATTTAAACTTGAGGGAAGGGAAATCTACAACATCTGAATCATTAGCAATAATACCTAAAGGGGCTAGAGTTGAAGTTTTAGAAGAAATTAGAGATTGGAGCAAGGTAGTATATAATGACCAAGTAGGCTATGTCTTTAATTACTATCTATCTAATGATGGAAATCCACCTGGAATGCTAGATTATACAGATTTTTATACTGATATGACTAAGTTTGTTAATGAAAATAATGTTAAAAGTACTAATAATTATTTAATTACTACTGACCTTTTAAATAAATATACTTATATATTTAAAAGGGATAATGGGAATTGGGTACAATTATATAAGTGGCAATGTACAGTAGGAAAGCCTGAAACACCAACCATAACAGGTATGTTCTATATAAATGGGAGAAAGCCTTCTTTTGGAACTGATGAGTATATGGTTAAATATGCCACTAGAATTAAAGATGGATATTATTATCATTCTATATTATATGATGCAACAGGAACTTATGTAATAGATCCAAGGCTTGGAGAAGCAATTAGCCATGGATGTGTACGATTAGATACAGCTAATGCAAAATGGATATATGAAAATATACTAGATACAACCACAGTAGTAATTCATTAAATTAAAATATATATACAAAGGAGATTGTTATAATAATATAATAATCTCTTTTTATTATAAATATTTTAAGTTTCAAAACTGAAAGATTTTTATCAAAAAAAGGATATATAATTATATAAGAAGAGAAAATATAAATAATTATGTAAAGGAAGTGAAAACTTGCAAAAAATTATAATAATAGAAGATGCACATAGAATAAGAACAGAGTTAAAACAGTTACTAGAGAAGTATGCATATGAGGTAAAAGCTCCAGATAAATTTGAAAACATAATAGGCTATATAAATGAAGAAAATGCAGATTTAATTTTGCTTGATATAAACTTGCCAGTATATGATGGATATTATATATGTAGAGAAATAAGAAAAACTTCAGAGATACCTATAATAATAGTAACGAGTAGAGATAGTGAAATAGATGAGCTAATGAGTATGAACTTAGGTGCAGATGATTTTGTAACAAAGCCATACAATACTCAAATATTATTAGCAAGGATAAATGCTATATTAAAAAGAAGTTCAAAATCCACAAAAACAGAAGATATTTTAAATTATAATGGCCTTAAATTAAATTTATACAATAGTAGTATATCTTATAATGAAATTACTATAGAAATAACTAAAAATGAGCTAAAAACTTTAAGTTATTTAATAAAAAATAAAGGAAGTATAGTATCAAGAGAAGAGCTTATGGAATATCTATGGTCTACAGATTATTATGTAGATGATAATAGCTTATCTGTAAATATAACTAGACTTAGAAAAAAACTTGCTGATATAGGTATGGAAGATATTATAGAAACTAGACGTGGACAAGGATATATAATTAAATGAATATAAAAGATTATTTAAAAGAATATCAATTATTTATATTTATAAATATAGCTCTATTTATTCCATTGGCATTATTCTTAAATTTTATAAATATAGAAGATATATGGATTATAGGTATATTTATAGTATGGTTTTTACCAATATCTATATTGCTAACAGTTAATTATGTAAAAAAAGCAGAGTTTTACAACTCGGTTATAGAAAGTCTAGAAAATTTAGATAAGCAGTATTTACTTACAGAAACTATAGATTATCCAGATTTTTTAGAAGGTAAAATAGTTTATGAAGCTTTAAATAATATAAAAGGAGATATTCACAATCATATAAAGTCTTATGAAGATAAACAAATAGGATATAGAGAATATATAGAAATGTGGATACATGAAATTAAAACTCCTATAGCCTCATCTAAATTAATAATAGATAATAATAAAAGTGAAGTTACTAAAAATATTGAAAAAGAGATAAATCAAATAGAAAGTTTTGTAGAACAAGTACTTTACTATTCTAGAAGTAATGACACAAGTAAAGACTATATAATAAAAGAACTTAATCTATCATCAGTTATTAAAGAAGTAATAAAAAGAAATTCTAAGGATTTTATATATAAAAATATAAAGCTAAATATAGGAGATATAGACTATATAGTTTATACTGATATAAAATGGATAGAGTTTATACTGAATCAAATACTTAGTAATGCTATTAAATACTCAAAATCTAAAGATGGCAAGGTAGATATATATTGTGAAAGGTATGAAAATAATATAGTGTTGTCTATAGAAGATAATGGAGTAGGAATTCCTATAGAAGATATAGATAATATATTTGAAAAAGGATTTACAGGAACTAATGGTAGAAAATATGGAAAGTCAACTGGTATGGGATTATATATATGCAAAAAGCTTGCGATTAAATTAGGTTTAGGGATAAATTTAAGTTCTAAAGAAAATATAGGAACAAAAGTTAATATAGTTTTTCCACTTGGAAAAATAACTTTATTAGAGTCATAATTATTTATGGCTCTTTTTAATTTTAAGTTATAAATTATGTATATGATATTTAAATAAAATGATAACGTATTCTAAATATCATAAATCTAAATTCTATACACTAACTTGGTAAAATGTGGTAAAATTGTGTTTGATTTTGCTATAATCGAAAAGGAAAAATAAAAGTTTATAAGTTTGGAGATTTAATATAAATAATCTACATACGTATATTTATTAAAAAGGGAATTATTAGTTGTTAGGAGGGGATATTTTCATGGTCCTTAACATAGCTATTTGTGACGATGAGCTTATACATAGGCAGGTTTTGTCAAATTATTTAGATAGGACATTTCCTATAAAATCTTATAAGTTAGTAGAGTTTGCTAATGGGGAAGAGTTAATAGAAAATTATCCTGAAAAACTTGATATATTATTATTAGATATTCAAATGACGGGGATTAATGGGATTGAAGCAGCAAAGAAAATAAGAATGTTTGATACAAATGTAGTTATAATTTTTACTACTGCTATTATAGAGTTTATGCAGCAAGGATATGAAGTAAGAGCATTTCGATATTTATTAAAGCCTATAGATTATAATGAATTTTCAAAGCATTTATTAGAATGTAAAGAAGATATTGCAAATAGTTATAAAAATTATTTAACGATTAAAGAAGAAACTGAGGGAAATATTATTATAATACCTATAGACTCTATATTATATATAGAGACAGATTCTAGATGTGTATTAATACATACAGATAGTCAAACATACAGAACGAAAGTGAAGATTAATAAATTTGAAAAAGATTTAGAAGATAAAAAGTTTTATAGATGCCATAGATCATATTTAATAAATTTAAATAAGGTAAGATGCATAAGTAAAGACTCGATTTTAATCAAAAACAATGAAATATTGGTTAGTAGATATAAAATAAAAGATTTAAAAACAAGAGTAACAGATATATTAGGGGATTTATTATGATAGATATACATGATTATTTTGCACATGTGATAAGCTTTATTGATATATTAACATATTTATTTTTATTTAAATATATATTAGATTATTTTAGCCATAAGAAGTTTGACAATAAAATTATTTATACAGTAATGATTTTAATATCTATAGCTATATTTATATTTGAGTTTGAAAGTTCTATAGTATTTATATTAATTTGTTTTACTTTCTATAAAATTAATTATAATGAAAGCATTTTTAAGTGCATCCTAGTCAGCTGTATATATTGGTTTTGCATATATATACCTATTGAATATATTAGTTTAGATTTAGCCTTTATTATAAACTTTAATGATTTAACTAAAGATTACTACATAAATCCTAATAAAGTTGAATTAGAAAGCATGATAATTCAATTTGTATTTATGTTATCGTCATTATATACATTGATATATGCAAAAAATTTCTATAGATTTAAAAAGATATCAGATATATTTATATGTATTCCAGTTATAATAAATATTTTGACTTTAATAGTAGCATTTAGGTTAATTGCCATAGATAGAAGCTTTTTTAAAGTTGATATTTTAATCTTAATATTTATGCCTATTCTAATTTTAATCTCTAATTTATATTTCTTTAATATGATGAAAAAAATTATAAAAGGTTATAAAGTAGAACATGAAAACAAAACTCTTAGAGAAAATATACTTAAAGAATATAATTATTATTTAAATATCAATAAAGAAAAGGATAAAGTTAAAAGTTTATATCATGATACCAAAAACCATATGATATGTATAAGGCATTTATGTAAAAATAATGATACAGAAAAGATAATAGAGTATATAGATAGTATGGAAGCCAATATAATAAAATATAAAAAATATAATGATGAGTTTCATACAGGTAATATGATATTAGACTCAATACTAATAAATAAGAAATCAATATGTATTGAAAAGCAAATTGATTTTGATATTAATATAGATTTTTCTAAAAATGATTTTATGGATATGATGGATGTATGTACTATATTTTCTAATTTAATAGACAATGCAATAGAGGCTTGTGATAAGATAAATAAACCTAATATAATAAAAAAAATAAAGCTAGGAAGTAAATATGTAGACCAGTTTTGTATTATTTTAATTGAAAATACTAAAATAAATGAAATTAATCAAAAAAGAAATTTATTTATAACTAGTAAAAAGGATTCATATATCCATGGAATAGGTTTAAATAATATAAAAAAATCGGTTGAGAAGTATTTAGGAGAAATGGTTATTAACCATTCTGAAAATAAATTTGTTGTTAAAATTATGATTCCTTGTAAAATATGAAAATAAAATAACATCTGAAATACTAATAAAAAACTGACTCTTAATAAGAATCAGTTTTTTATTAGAAAATAATATAGATTTATTTAAGTACTAGCATATAGAATACGATTTGATAATGAAAAAAATGCTTGCATTGATGGAGATAGCCATTTATTTTTTTTATAAATTAGCTGAGTATACATAGGAATACTACAATTTGGCACAGAAAGTAAATGAATATCATTTTTAGATATAGATTCAGCAAGAGCTACCCTAGGTAAAAATGATATGCCAAGATTTTCTTTCACATATTTTATTATAATATCTGTATTTTCAATTTCTAAAGAGGAAGTAATTGAAAGATTCATTTTACTAAGAATTTGCTCAAAGGATTCACGATAGTTACATTCTTTTTCTGTTAAGATAAAGTTTTCATTAATTAATTTTTGTAAAGGAATCGCATCATATTTTGCAAGATGATGTTTAGTAGAGCAAAAGAAAGAAATAGTTTCTTCCTTTTCAAAAACGGTAATCCAGTTAGGATTAGTAATTTTATTATCTAAAGCTATAATAAAGTCTACTTGGCTTTTATTTAACATTTCAATAATTTCTGATGTAGTACCAATTTTTATAACAAGCTCAACTTTAGGATAAGCTATTAAAAATTCTTTAAAAATATCTTTAAATATAGATGTGCAAAGAGATTCTACAATGCCTATTTTAAGAACACCAGAAGGTTCATGATTGCAAGACATAGCTTCTAGGGCCTCCGACGTACATTTTGTAATAGCATAAGCATAATCTAAAAACTCTATTCCTTTATTAGTAAGAGAGATCCTTTTCCCGATTCTTTCGAAAAGTAAAAATCCAAGTTCATTTTCTAGTTGTTTAATTTGCATAGTGACAGTTGATTGAGCGTATTTTAGCTGGTCAGCGGCCTTTGAAAAATTCTGAAATTCAGCCACTTTAATAAAGGTTTCAAGATGTCTAAGTTCCATAAGATCTCCTTATCAAAATTTATAATAAAACATATCATATAATTCAATTTCACGAATATGAGATTTTATACTACAATAACTCTAGGATACCTTAGTTTGAAATTTATTTCAAGGAGGATAAGATAAGTATGAAAGATTTAGAGAGAATATGTAAAATAGCTGTTGTACAAGCATCACCAGTTTTATTTAACAAAGAGAAAACAATAGAAAAGGCAGTAATGCTTATTAAAGAGGCATCTAAAAAAGGTTCCAACTTGATTGTTTTTCCAGAGGCTTTTATACCTGCATATCCAAGAGGATTTTCTTATGGATATATTGTAGGAAGTAGAACTATGGAAGGTAGAGAAGATTGGAAAAGATACTATGATAATTCAGTTATTGTTCCAAGTTGTGACACTGATATTATTGGAGAAGCTGCTCGTGAAGCAAATGCATATGTATCTATGGGGATAACAGAAAGAGATCCAATAAATTGTACTTTATATTGTACTCAACTTTTCTTTGGACCAGATGGAAGTTTATTAGGAAAACATAGAAAGTTAAAGCCAACAGGTACAGAAAGATGTATATGGGGCGAGGGCGATGGAAGTGGACTTACTGCTGTTGATACTGAATTTGGTACAGTAGGTGCATTAATTTGTTGGGAAAATTATATGCCATTAGCAAGAGTTGCTATGTATCAACAAGGAGTATCAATATATTTAGCTCCAACAGCTGATTCAAGAGAAGAGTGGCAAGCTACTATGAAGCATATTGCTTTAGAGGGTAGATGTTTTGTAATTGGTTGTAACCAGTACGTTACTAAAAGTATGTACCCAACTGATTTTAAATGCCAGGATGAGATTGAAAAATGCCCAGAAGACATGTGTCCTGGTGGCAGCTGTATTATTGATCCTTTTGGTAAATACATCGCAGGGCCTGTATGGAATAAGGAAGAAATTTTGTATGCTGAATTAGATATGGACCAAGTTGTATTAAGTAGAATGGATTTTGACCCAACTGGTCATTACTCTAGACCAGATGTATTTAAACTAAGTATTAATGAGGATTAGAGAAAAGTATTTTTATAATAATTTAACATAGTTATAAACAAAGTATATAAATAATTTGAAGAATTAACATAAACAAACTATTACTTATAAATCATGCAAACCTATATTAAGATACTATGAGGTAAATGTATCTTAATATAGGACTTTTTTATTTTTTGTCTAAATTTTTATTATAATTAATATACTAAATTCAAGGTCAGAACAAGTAATATTAAGTGTACCATTATATTTTTTTACTATATCATCTAAATTTTCAAGTCCAAAGCCGTGCATTTTATTATTATCCTTATCAGATATATACTTTCCATTATTAAATTTAATATTACCGTTATAATTATTAGTAATAGAGTAGCTAAAATATCCTTTATCACAACGCGCTTTTACAGAAATTTTTCTTTGAGATATATCACTTATTTTTTGTGAAGCTTCAATAGCGTTATCAAGTGTATTTGCAAACATAGAACACAAATCAATATCTTCTATCGGAAGAATATTTTTTATATCAATATTAAAGAAGCAATCAATTTGATTGTCTATTGCTAAATTATATTTCGAATTTATTACAGCATTTACTATACTATTTTTACAAAATACCCTATTGCTTACTCTAAATTTATCTGAAAGCCCATTAAAATAATCCTTTGCTCCATCTAAATTATCATACTCTAAAAATGAGTATATTATAGATAAATGGTTATTCATATCATGATGAAGTTTTCTTATTTCAAGTTGATTTTCCTCAAGCTCTTTATAATAACTATATTCTAGTTTAAGATTTTGATTTTCAAGTTTATTTTTAACGCTTTTAACGATATACTCAATAAGAAAAATCATACTAAGATTTGTTACTATACATGCAATTGCAATTGGGTATGCTTGAAGTACCTTTGAATTAGGTGTATTTATAATTGTTACTATAATCGAAATAAAAGGGGCTATGGATATAATATCAATCATAATCCATGTTTTTATATCAATGTACCTGCTTATATTATTAAGCTTATCTTTTGAAAAATTATAAATTAAACACCATGTAAGAGCGATAATGCCCATTTCAAGGATAGTAGTAAAGTAATCTAGCCACAATGTTTCGCCTAAAATAAGATATATTTTTCCATTAAGGTCTTTTGCAAGTAAGTTTAATGATACTACAATAGGATAAAAAATCATTACAACAGAAATATTTTTAATATAACTACCCTTATAAAAAATAACCATCATTAAAATAAAACCAATCATAGTATAACCTACATTTACAATGTCAGAAGCATAAATAATTGCATTTGGAATAAGATAAGCTCCAACCATAGAAAGCAATTTAAAGATTTTACTATCTTTAACATCACAAAAGCTATTAATTACTTTATAAAAGTAAAAGCTTGTAATAAAATAAGATACCAATAAAATAAGATTTTCAATTATATCGTAATACATAATTATACCTACCTTAACATTGTTTTTGCAAACTCAACCATAAATGAATTATATCTACCACGACTTATAGGTAAGTTTTCATCGTTTATAGTTAAACTATTAGATTCTACAGAAGAAACAAAGTTAATATTTACAAGATAACGTTGGTGTATCCTTACAAAGAATGATGGTAGATTATTTTCAAGCTCATCTAACTTATCATAAAAATCAATGTTTCCAGTTAAGGTAACCGCATTTACCTTACGTTTATCACTTGTAAAATAAAGAGTATTATTTAAGTTTATTTTTTTAGTGCCTGATTTTAATTCAACAATATAAAATTTATCCTTAATATAATCTAATTCTTCAAGGGCAGAGTCTAAAACTTGTCCTATTTTTTCAGAGGTATAAGGTTTTAATATATAATTAAAAGCTTTAACTTCGTATCCTTGGAAAACAAAATCTGGATATGCTGTAACGAATATAATAACAGACTTTTTATTGTGTATTCTTATATTTTTAGCTGTTTCAATACCATCTAAATTTTTCATTTCTATATCGGAAAATATAATATCATAATTTTCATTATTTATAGAATTAATAAGCTCTTCTCCAGATTCAAACTCATAAATTCTATAATCTAATCCCTTTAAGTCTAAATGTATGGATAATATATTTTTTAGTAAATTAAGCTGAGACTTTTCATCATCACATATTGCAATTTTTAGCATTAATTCTACCCCCTTATATTTTAAATTATATCATTTGAAATAGTAGCTTTCTATTAGAGATAAGTTTATTAACCAAAAATTACAATATAAATACCAAAGATTACATTTAAGCTAATATTTAATTTTCAGAGATTACCTTACAATTAATGTATAAAGAAACTCAGTAAAAATTATTTCAAGTTATAACTTATTTGAAACGCTTGATAGAAATTATAAATATTAGGAGGTAAATTTATGCTTAAATTAAGGAATTTATATAAGAGCTATAAAACAGGGAGTGTAAATTATGATGTATTAAAAAACATATCTTTTGAAGTTAAAAAGGGAGAATTTGTAGCAGTTATGGGACCATCGGGAAGTGGTAAGACAACTCTTTTAAACAGTATATCTTGCTTTATACCATTTGAAAAAGGTGAAATATTATTGGGAGGAGAGAATATATCTGGATTAAATGAAGAAAAGCTTGCAGATATTAGAAATCAAAAACTTGGGTTTGTTTTTCAAGACTTTATGCTATTAGATGGATTAAGTGTAATAGAAAATATTTGCTTACCGCAAATTATAGCAGATAAAGATGTTTTAAAAATGGAGGTACTTGCAAATAAACTTTGCAACACATTTGGAATTTCACATATTAAAGATAAGTACCCAGCAGAAATTTCAGGAGGAGAAAAGCAACGTACTGCCGTTGCAAGAGCTCTTATTAATCAACCATATGTTATTTTAGCTGATGAACCAACAGGAAACTTAGATAGCAAATCGGCTAGGGCAGTTATAGATTCATTTGTTCAGGCTAAATCTGAACTTGAAGCAACCGTGTTTATGGTAACTCATGATAGTTTCGCAGCATCATTTTGTGATAGGGTCATAGTTCTTAAAGATGGAGAAGTATACACTGAGCTTACAAGAAGTGAAAACCGTGTAAAGTTTATGGATAAACTTCTTGATACCCTAAAAAATTAGGAGGTGATGATAGTGACAATGAACAAGATTATATCAAAGCTTAGAAAAAATAGTATAAAGAACTATTATGTATTAATATTTTGTATAACTTTATCAGTCTTACTTGTTACTTCCTATGCATTAATGTTTTTTAGTCCTACAGTACTAAATATTTTACCAGAAGGTGGAGACAGTAGAAAACAAGGTTTTATGATATTTTCTATAGCAATTGCTGGATGTGCTGTATTTACAACGTATGCTTCTTCTTTATTCTTTAAATATAAAAGTCGTGAGTTTGGAATTTTAATGGCATTAGGAGAAAGAAAATCAAAGCTTAAGAAATTACTTTTAAAAGAACTTATAGTTATTATTCCTTTATGTTTAATGGGAGGAATACTTCTTAGCATTCCGACTTCTTACGGTATATGGAAACTTTTTCAGATATTTATTATAGATACTAAAGAGATGACATATCAATTTGGAGCTACAGGGCTTATATTTGGAATAGGATTTTGTATTTTTGTAACACTTTGCATTTTTATAAATGGAGTAAAATTTATAAAACGAAGCAATATTATGGATGTTATATATGAACAACGTAAATCTGAAGTTGTTAAAGATGTAAAGCCTTGGTGTGGAGTAGTTGGATGGATTTTAGTTATTGCTGGAATATTTTTAGGATATATATTACCTATGATAGTACTTAGGGTAATTGGATATAATATGCCGTCTATATGGAATGGAGTATATTTACTATCACTTGTAGGCATTTATATGATAATGCTTCATGCAATAATATATAGTAAAAAAGGAAAAAATCCTAAAAAATATTATAAAAATATTATATCAACAAATATGATGAGATTTTCAGGAAGACAAACTGTTAAAAATATGTGTGTTATCACATTTTTAATTGCAGGTGGATTGTTTGCATCATTTTATGTACCAACAATGATTTCTAATTTATTTGTAGATATCAAAACTAACCCAATAGATTATTCTTTTTACTACAAAGGAAGTGAAAATCAAATAAGTAAAGACGAAATATATTCACTTGCTAATGATTATAATGTTTCAATAACTGATTATTATGAAACGGGTGCAATATCACTTGTTACAAATGGTTACTATAGAAATTATGATGAAAATAATATGCTTACAAATGATTATGTTGAAAAAATGCAATATAACCAGTTTTTTAAAGAAAGTGAATTTAATATAATTTCAGGACAAGATATTGATATAAAATCAGGAGAGTATCGTACAATTATACTTGATGGAGATTCAGAAAGTATTTGGGATAAGTGGGATGACCTAGACTTAATAACGCACCCGGTTACAGGAAAATCAGAAAAAGTAAAGTTTGCAGGAACTGCATCATTTAGGGCTTTTGCAAAGCAATATAAAGAAAGATATATAATATCAGATGAAGATTATGAAAGACTTTCAAAAGATATACCAGTTGAAAAATATAATGAATATATATTATTTAATGTAAAGAATCCAGAGGAAACATATTCATTTGCAAATGAGTTAAAAAATGAAATTTTAAAAAGAAGTTCAGATGATGTAGCTTTTGATACAATTTATGATGAATATGAAGAAAAATTAGCTAAAGAAAAGGGGAATGAATACTATTATGGAACTAAGATAGACCTTTCACCTGAAAATACTCAACTTTTT
>NZ_HG529391.1 GCF_000499525.1 Faecalimicrobium dakarense
TATTTCTTATGTTATTTACTTATATATCTATAATTTGTTTTGCAGCTGTGGCTATAATAGCTTACACTAGAGCTGTGACTATTGGCCTTGATAATAAACAATTATTTTCAGATATTAAAAAGCTTGGGGCAAGTAATAAATATATTGAAAATAATATAAAGAAACAGCTCGCTAAAGTATTTATATATCCTACAGTAATAGGAAGTACTTTTATATATATAATGTTCTTTACAATTTTCTATGGAAATAGTAGTGGAAGTATATCATCAGGGGAGATGCTAGGGCTTATAGTTGGGTTATTAATTATTTTAGCAACAATCTTATTTATGTTCATAACTTATAAGTTTTTACTTTCAAAAGTTAAACGCATAGCCGATATTTAAAATTTAACCATTTATATTACCTCAGACTGAAGTCTGAGGTTTTTTATAATTTCAGCCACTAAATTTGAGAGAATGTGTTGGTGATATAATTGAAATTAATTTTTCTTTCAATAATGAAAGGTTAATGAAAACTAAATCAATATGAGTAAATCATAAATTAGGTTAAAATAATTTTATAAAATGAAAAAGATAATATATAACTAGGAGGGAATATAGATGAAAGAAATCTTAAAAGTTAATGATATTGAAAAATATTATGGAAATAAAGGAAATGTAACAAAAGCTATAGATAGAATAAATTTCAAAATAAATGAGGGTGAATTTGTAGGTATAATGGGACCTAGTGGAAGTGGAAAAACAACCTTATTAAATTGTATATCTACAATTGATACTATTACATCTGGTGAATTAATAATAAACAATACTGATATAACAAAATTAAAGTCAAAAGAAATAGAGAAATTTAGAAGAGATGAATTAGGATTTATATTTCAAGATTTTAATTTATTAGATACACTTACAGCATACGAAAATATAGCACTAGCCCTTACTATACAAAAAAGAAAGCCTAATGAAATAAAAAAGTTAATAGAAGAAATAGCTAAGAAGCTAGAAATAACAGAAGTATTAAATAAATTCCCATATCAAATGTCAGGAGGTCAAAAGCAAAGAGTAGCCTGTGCTAGGGCTATCATAACTAATCCGTCTATGATACTAGCAGATGAACCAACAGGAGCATTAGATTCAAAATCAGCAAGGTTGTTACTTGATGCTCTTGAAAAATTAAACAGTGAGATGAGAGCAACTATACTTATGGTAACCCATGATGCTTTTACAGCAAGTTATGCTCATAGAATACTGTTTATAAAAGATGGAAAAATCTTTACAGAAATACAAAGAGGAGATGGGTCAAGAAAAGACTTCTTCAATAAAATTATAGATGTAGTAACTTTACTTGGAGGTGATTCTAATAATGTTCTTTAATTTATCAATAAGAAATGTAAAAAGAAGCTTTCGGGATTATGCTATATACTTTTTAACATTAACATTTTCAGTGGCAATATTTTATACATTTAATTCTATAGAATCTCAGAAGGTAATGGTTGGTATTAATTCATCGCAGCAAGAAATATTTAGGATGATATCAGAAGTTATGGAGATATTCTCTAGATTTATAGCAGTTATACTAGGATTTTTAGTTATTTATGCTAATAATTTTTTAATAAAGAGAAGAAAAAAAGAACTTGGAATTTATAGTACTCTAGGTATGGGGAAACATAAAATATCTCAAATATTAGTACTTGAAACTATGATAATAGGAATAGTTGCACTCGTAGTAGGCGTAGGGATAGGTATATTTGCTTCTCAAGGATTATCATTATTAACAGCTAAACTATTTAAAGCTGACTTAGCAAGTTTTACATTTATATTTTCAAGTGATTCATTGGTAAAGACTATAGTTTGTTTTGGAATAATATTTATATGCGTAATATTATTTAACTCGTATTCTATATCTAAGTATAAGTTAATTGATTTAATATATGGGTCTAAAAAAAATGAAGAACTTAAATTACAAAATAAAAAAACATCATTAGTTATATTTTTAGTATCTATAATTATTTTAGGTAGCGCATACACAATGATAACTATAAATGGAATATTAAGTATAAATATATTTTTCTATGGCTCTATTGTACTAGGAGTTATAGGGACTTTATTATTGTTTATGTCTTTATCAGGATTTATATTAACAATAATTAAATCTAAGGACAATTTTTATTTAAAGAATTTAAATCTATTTGTAGTAAGACAAATTAGTAGTAAGGTTAACACAAACTTCATTTCTATGACAATTATATCTTTAATGCTATTTGTAACAATATGCGTGCTATCTTCAGGTTTAGGAATAAATATGGCATTAACTAAAGATTTAAGTTATAAATACCCATATGATGCTACAATTTACGGAAGAGGATATGAAGATAGCGTTAAAATATTAGAAGAAAATGGTATAAATATAGGTAAGTATTCAAATTCATATTTAGATTATAAAATTTATGAAAGTAAAATATCTATAGATAGTATAATAAAAAATACAAAAGGCTTATCAAAGCAAGATACTTTATACATGAGAGCTATGGATAATATAGGTATAATAAAATTATCAGATTACAATAATTTATTGAAATTTCAAGGTAAAGAAAAAGTATCTTTAAAAGATAATGAATACTTAATTTTCGCAAGAGAAGAAAGCATGGTAAATGCTTATAAACAATTTTTAGAAAATAAAAATACAATAAAAATTGATGATAAAGAATATAATTCAAAATATAAATATGCAATAAAGCTAAATATAAACAATATGGAAAGCACTTCAGATATTGGTCAGATAGTAGTTCCAGATAATGCAGTCAAAAATTTAAAAATTACAGATTCTAATATTGTTATGAAGCTAAATAATGAGAGTCAAAATGAACTAAAAATAGTTGATAAAAAACTTCAAAAATTAGATAAAGAAACTAGAGGAGAAGTATATTTTTTACTATTAACAAAAGAAGAACGTGTAACATCAGACTTAGGAACATCGACTGTGATGGCTTATCTAGGGATATACCTAGGAATAGTATTTTTAATAACAAGTGGAGCAATCCTGGCGTTGCAACAGTTATCAGAAGCTACTGATAATATTGAAAGATACGGATTACTTAGAAAAATAGGTGTTGATAAATCCATGATTAACAAAGCACTATTTTCTCAGATAGGAATATATTTCTTATTACCTCTAGGACTAGCAATAGTTCACTCTATTGTTGGACTTAATGTATCAAATGAGGTTGTAAGTGAATTTGGAACAGCTAATATGGTTTCTAATATAATATTGGCATCGGTATTTATATGTGTTGTCTATGGAGCTTACTTCTTAGCTACATTTATAAGTGCTAAAAATATAATAAAAAGTAAGTAGAATTAGATAAAGCTAAAATGACACCTATAAGTTATAGGTGTCATTTTTAATTGTCATTGTTATATTCATCGTGTGTAAAATTATAGATCATGCCATAATTCATAATATAAGCTTCAGGAACATTTGTAGCGCTAACGCATTCAAACTTAAATTTTTCATAAATTGATTTATTTTTATCAGATTGTGTCTCTAAAAAGCATGGAGCTTCACTTAGATTAATATCTTTAAGTCCATCTAAAATCAAACTTTTACCATATCCTTTACCTTGAAATTCTTCTGAAACACAAATTGGTGATAAATACCAATAAGGTTGTTGTACACAAGTTTCTACAATCTGTTCAGAGTAGTTATTAAAACTTAGTATTCGTTTTCTTTCATTACTATTACATGTTAATAGAGCAGTTATACCTCCAAGAAAAATTAAATCAGTTGGTTTCATTTTTGCATTTGGAGAAATCCAAATAGCGACACCATTACAATCATCTGTAACTTTAACAATTCCATTTTTTATACCAAACTTTAGCCTAAATTTCATGAACAATCTTAAAACTTTTTCTCGTTTGTCATTTTCGGCGATAAAATAAGAATATAATTCATCTTTCATAAAACTACTAACCATAGTCTCTACAACCTTTGGAATATCGTCTTGAGAAATAGGTCTGATTCTCATAATATATCCTCCCAATAATATGTAAATAATGTCTACTATTAACCTAAAATAAATGTAGATATTATTTCAATTTCTATTCTATCATATAATGAGAAAAACCACCCTAGGGTGGTTTTTATTTAGAATTTACCTTCTTTTAATATATTAGTTAAATCATCAAGCATTAAGTTAGCAGCTTTTATACCACCTGCTGTATTCCATGTAGTATCATTTACTTTGATTGCTTTATTGTTTTTAACTACATCTAAAGATTTAAATAATGGATCATTTATCCATTCTGTTTCTCTAGCAAGTCCTTTACCATCACCTAATTCATAAGTGAAGTAGAACATTACATCTCCCTCAGCTTCTTTTAATCTTTCTTTACCAATTTCGTTAACAAACTCTGTTCCTTGTTGAGCTTTTGGTCTCTTAAATCCTATTTCTTTAAGTATAGTTCCTGCGAAAGTATCTCCAAGATATATTCTAGTTTTTCCATCCATAAATCTAACCAGTGATACTTCACTATCTAATTTGTCTTTATAATTATCTTGTATGTAAGCTACTTTATCTTCATATTCTTTTATAGCTTTTTCACCTTCAGCTTCTTTATTTAAAACTTTAGCATAGAAATTGAAATTATCTTTCCATGCACCTCTTATAGTATCTGAGTAAACAGTTGGAGCTATTGATTTTAATTGATCATATATTTTTTCATGTCTCATTTTATTACCGATTATTAAATCTGGCTTTAAAGCAGCAATAGCTTCTATATTTACAGATTTTTCTTTTCCAAGAGGTTTAACACCTTCTAATTCTTTTTTAGTATGGTCATACCATTCACCAGTAACACCAGTTACAGCTCCTACAGGTTTAACTCCAAGAGAAAGCAGAGCTTCAGTACCTTCGTTAGTTAATACAACGACCCTCTTAGGATCTGTAGGAACTTCTGCTGTTCCCATAGCATCTTGTATAGATACAGTCTTTCCTTTTGATGTATCTTCAGCTTTATCTGAAGATGGGCTTGAGCATCCAGCAAGTAAGCCCATAGTTATTACGCTTAATGAAATTATAGATAGCAATTTTTTTTGCATATGTAGTAATCCTCCTATTACTTTATAATTTTTGTCGAATAATGTAGATATATCGATGCGATTATGATATCATAATTGAAAAAGAATATCAATAAGAATTGATAATTTTTATCAATAAAACAAAATGGAGGAAAATGTATGAAAAATTTTTCAAAAAGTAATAAAGGTAAAGCCGTATTACTTTTAATGTTAACAGCACTAATTTTTATATTATGTTATTTAAGCATTACTAAAGGTTTTATACATACATCTTACGATATGGTTATAGATGCATATAAAAACTTCAATAATTCTCAAGAACATATAATAATAAAAACATCTAGAGTTCCAAGGACTTTAAATGCTCTTTTAGTTGGAGGTGCCCTTGGGGTAGCAGGGCTTTTAACTCAAGGACTAACAAGAAATAAATTAGCTTCCCCAAGTATACTGGGTATAAACTCTGGAGCTGTATTTGCTTTAGTTATAGCCATGACTTATATACCACAAATATCTACACTAGGTCTTGCATGGGTAGCTTTCTTTGGAGCTTTATTTGCTTCAGCATTAGTCTTTATATTATCAGGAGGTCTTTTTAAGGATGTAAGGCCGATGGATTTAACACTAGGTGGAACTGCTTTAGCCGCATTATTATTTTCTTTGACACAAGGTATTTTATATAAAAATGATGTTGCCCTAGAACAAGTTGTATATTGGATGACAGGTTCTGTTGAAGGGAAAAAAATAGAGCTTATTCTCCAATTTGCCCCAATAATACTAATAGCAATAGCATCAACATTACTTATTGGAAAAAAACTTAATGTATTTTCATTAGGAGAAGAGATGGCAAGGTCTTTAGGAATGAAAACACTACATTTAAAAATAGTTATAATAGCCATGGTTGCAGTTTTATCAGGTGTGTCAGTAGCACTTGCAGGACCTGTAGCTTTTATTGGACTTGTAACTCCGCATATAGTACACAAATTTATTGGTACAGATTATAGATGGCTTATACCTTTTTCTGTATTAACGGGCTCGGCCATATTATTACTTGCAGATATAATGTCAAGATTTATAATTTATCCAAAAGAAGTTCCAGTTGGAGCATTAACTGCACTTATAGGTGGTCCATTCTTTATATATATTGCAAAAAGGAGGAATAATTAATGATTAATGTTAGCAAAAAAACTATTAAGCTAAGTTGTATTTTACTATTTATTACAGTCTTACTTATTACATTCTCTTTAGGATTTGGAGAAGTAATAGTAAATCCATTAGATGTATTAAAGAGTATAGTAGGAATAGATACAGGGTTTTCCTCTATTTTAGTAATGAATATAAGATTACCAAGAGTTCTTGTAGCATTTTTTGTTGGAGCGTCTTTAGCATTAGCTGGAGCTATACTTCAAGGAGTAGTTAAAAATCCTTTAGCATCACCTGATATATTAGGAATAGTAAATGGTGGGTCTGTTGGAGCATTAGTATTTTTAACTATTTTTACAGATCCTAAAAATAACTCATTAACAACATCAATACTGTATATGCCTATATTTACTTTTGCATTTTCATTTTTAGCATTACTAGTAATTTTCTTTATTTATGGAAAATCTACTTCGACAAGTAAATTAATTATAATAGGAATTGGAGTTTCAGCTATTTGTAAAGCATTAACTAATATTCTTATTATAAATGGTCCAGTAATATTTATAAAAGAAGCGACAACTTGGATAACAGGTACTATATATGGTTCAAATTGGAATCATGTAATAATGATAACAGCGACATTCTTTGTTTTTGCCATAATGGCAGTAATATTTATAAAGGATTTAAATCTACATCAATTAGATGATGATGTGGTAACAGTTCTTGGAAACAACTTACGTAAGAGTAGATTAATACTTTTATGTATTTCGGCAGGATTAACAGCAGGGGCTGTGACTATTGGAGGAGGTATAGGATTTGTAGGTTTAATAGCTCCTCATATTGCTAGAAAACTTGTAGACTCAAAATTTGAGAATTTAATTCCCCTTTCAATACTTATAGGTGGAATTATAACTTTAGTAGCTGATTTTGCTTCTAAATGGTTATTCTATCCACAAGATTTACCTATAGGTATTTTTACAGCTTCAATAGGAGCACCTTACTTTATATATCTTTTAATAAAAAATAGAAAATATTCGAAGGGGAGATAAAAATGATAAAAGCAAAAGACTTAAAATTATGTTACGATGAAAAAATTATATTAGATAATATAAATTTAGATATAGAAAAAGGAAAAATTACAGCATTAATTGGTTCTAATGGATGTGGAAAATCTACATTAATAAAAGCCATAGCAAGAATACTTATGCCTAAAAATGGGTCTATAGAAATGGAAAACAAAGATATTCTTAAGATGCCTTCGAAGGAAGTATCTAAGTTATTAGCAATGCTTCCTCAAAGCAGTAATGCTCCAGAAGATTTAACTATTTATGATTTAGTAAAACAAGGGAGATACCCTTACCATAATTTACTATCGTTTTGGAGTAAAAAAGATGAAGAAATAGTCTTAGATTCTATAAAAAAAGTTGGCCTTATAGATGATAAAGATAGAACTTTAGATAGTTTATCTGGTGGACAAAGACAAAGGGCTTGGATTGCATTAGCATTAGCACAAAATACAGATATAATACTTCTAGATGAACCTACAAACCATTTAGATATAAAGTATCAATTAGAAATTCTAAATATTTTAAAAGATTTAAATGAAAAAGAAAATAGGACAATAGTAATGGTTATTCACGATATAAATCATGCTTTAAAGTATGCTGATAACATAGTTGCAATAAAAAACGGCAATATACTTGCTAAAGGTCATAAAGATAGTATTATAAATGAAAGCCTTATAAAAGATGTATTTGGAGTCGACTGTAAACTTATAGATTCACCTATAGATAATTGTAAATTATGTGTACCATTTATATAAAATTATTTTTATAAGTATTTTAAGATAAAATATCTGATATACTTTTTTATAAAGTTAAAAGAAACTTTATAAAAAGGAGATAGATTACGGTATAAGAATATGAAAGACATATTTACTATTGGAGAAATATCAAAATTATTTGATATTAATAAAAAAACATTAAGATACTATGATGAAATAAATTTATTTAAACCAAATTTTATAGATGAAAAAAATAATTATAGATATTATACAACTGATCAATTTGAACAGTTAAATACTATAAAATATTTAAGAGACCTTGATATGCCTTTAAGTAATATAAATCTTCATTTAGAAAATAGAAGTACTAATAATATACTTGAACTTTTTGAGGCTCAAAAGAAGATAACGGAAGATAAAATAAGAGAGTTAGAATTTATAAATAAAAAAATTCAAAATAGAATTAATCAAATAAATGATTCAATAAACTACGAAAAATTAAATAAGATTGTTGAATTAGACTTTGAAGATAGATTAGTACTTATTTTAAAAGAAAAAGTAAAAACTTTTGGGGATTTAGAGTTATCAATTAGAAAACTAGAAAATACATCAAAACAAAAAAAGTCTTCTATATTTTTAGGCAAAGTTGGAGTATCAATATCAAAGGAAAAGCTAAAAGCTAAGTTATTTGATGAATACAACTCAGCATTTATTATGTTAGAAGGAGATAATTATAATAAAGAAATGTTGAAAGTATTGCCTAAAGGTACTTATGTATCGATTAGATTTAATGGGACACATGATGATTCTAGTATTTACTATGAAAAAATTTTAGATTATATAGATAAAAAATCATATAAAATTATAGAAGATTCAATAGAAATAACACTAATTGATTCGGGGCTAACAACTAAACAATCAGAATTTGTAACTGAAATTCAAATACCTGTAAAAAAATATTGACGTTCCAGTTACTGGAACGTTTATTATTATAGAAATAATAAAGTTTAGGAGGACAGTTATGAAATTTGTTGTATCAAAAGATGTTTTTGAAAAACTAGATAACCCATGTTTTGGAATTGTAGTAGCTAAAGGAATTGATAATACAAAAAATTATGATGAGATTAACAATATGCTAAAAGCTATTATAGAAGAAGATGAAATAAAGTTTAAAGATAAAAAAGTTAAAGAGCTAGAGGAAGTATTATGCTATAGAGACGCATTTAAAAGTTTGGGAATAAATCCTAATAAATTTATGAGTTCTATAGAAGCAATGCTTACAAGAGTTGCAAAGGGTAAAGGGCTACCGAGTATAAATCCTATTGTAGATATAGGAAATATAATTTCATTAAAATATATATTGCCATTAGGTGCACATGATATTGATACTTTAGATGGAGATATTAATGTTAGATTTTCAAAGCAGGGAGATGTTTTTATTCCTTTAGGGTGTGAAGAGATAGAGAAATTAGACGATGGTGAACTTATTTATTCTGCGGGGGATAAAGTTAGAACGAGAAGATGGATATGGAGACAAAGCGAACAAGGAAAAATAACTGAAGAAAGTAAGAATATATTTTTCCCGATAGATGGATTTAATAATGTAAATAATTCAAATGTAATAAAGGCTAGAGATGAATTAGCAAGTTTATTAGAAAAAATACTTGGTTGCGAAATAAAAGTAGGATTTATAGATAAGAATAATACTGAATTTGAAATAAATTAAAAAATGAAAAAAGTAAATATTTAAAATAAAAGCTATTAATTATTTAATTAATAGCTTTTTACTTTTACTAGAACATAACATAAAATATACAGCTTAGAGTATAAGACTATTAAAGAAAATGTATTAACTTATGAAGAAAAAAGCCCATTCTAAAAGTAAAGCTAGATACGTGTGAACAAATTATTGCTAATTTTGTGAAGAATATATAAAATAAAAAAATAGAATACAAAGTTTTATAAATTAGCATATAGCTATCATAAAAAAGGTGGGAATGATTAAGTGAGAAAAAAAGTGGTTTATATATTTATGTTAACTGTGTTGGTTGTTGGATTAATTGGTTGTGCAAAAGAGACTAAGCAATCTCAACCATTAAGTAGAACTGAAATTTTTATGGGAACAGCTGTAACTATAAAAATTTATGACAATCAAGATGAAAAGATAATGGATAAAGTTTTTAAACGTGTAAAGGAAATGGAAGACTTAGTTAGTATAAACAAAGATGGAACTGAACTAGATAGACTAAATGAAAATGCAGGTATAAAGCCTATTAATGTTAGTGATTTCACACTTGAAATAATAGAAAAAGGGTTAGAATATTCAAGGTTATCAAATGGTGGATATGATATTACCATAGGTCCCTTAGTTAAGCTTTGGAGCATAGGACTTCCTGAGGCAAAAGTGCCTACAGAGCAAGAAATAAAAGAAACTATAAAGTATGTAGATTATTCCAAGGTTAAAATTAATAAGTCAAAAAATGAAATATTTTTAGCTGAAAAAGGTATGATTATAGACCTTGGTAGTATAGCTAAAGGATATGCAGCTGATGAAATTGCGAAACTTCTTAAAGATGAAGGAGTAAAAAAGGCAATTATAGACTTTGGTGGTAATATATATGCATTAGGTTCAAAGGAAAAGGATAAGAAGTGGAAGGTAGGTATTCAAAATCCATTTGATGAAAGAGGGAATATTGTCGGAAGCATTAAAATTGAAGATAAATCTTTGGTTACAACGGGAGTATATGAAAGATTTATAAAAGAAGATGAGACTACATATCACCACATTTTAAATCCTAAAACAGGGTATCCTTTTGAAACAAATATTCAAGGTGTGTCTATAATAGCAGATAAATCAATAGATGCAGATGCCCTTTCAACACTAATATTTACAGAAGGTTTAGAGAATGGATTAAAACTTATAGAATCATTAGATGGTATAGATGCAATATTTATAACAGATAAAAAAGAAGTGTTTATAACAGATGGAATAAAAAATAATTTCGAATTAACAAATTCAGACTTTAAACTTGCTAATTAAAAAATTAGAAATATCTATATATCAAATTAACAGATATAAATATTTTTTATCTAACAACAAAACTTTAAATACCTAAAATAGGAAAAATTAATAGAAATTTCTTAATATTATATATAATTGTGATATAATTAACTAGACTAAAAGATACTTAAGGGGGAGGGTTTAACTTATGAAAATTAAACCGGTATTATTAGGATTATTATTAGTAACATCTTTATCAGTAGGGTGTAGTTCTGCTCCAGCGGAAGAACCAAAGGAAGAAACTAAAGCAGAAGAAACTGTAGATGCTGTAGGTACTGCATCTTTACCAGCATCTTTAGATGAGTTTACAAAAGGAATAGCTACAGATGGAAAATGGATAGTAACACCAGTTGCAAATTTAACAAGTGATAAAGATTTAACTGTTGACGGAGTTTTCTACAATAAGGATGATAAATCAAAAGGGGAATATAGAAAGTTAGGATTCTATGCTCAAGATGAAAATAAAAAAGTCACAGAAGAATATACTTTAACAGTTCCAGTATTAAACGTTAAGAGTCCACAAACTACTTTAGTTAATGGAACTATAAAAGGTGATGTATTTGTAGATGCATTAGGATTCAACTTAAATAACTGTAAAATAGATGGGAACTTATTATTTGCTAGTGAAGATATAAAAGCTGATTTTGAAAAAGTTATGGCAGAAAAGATGGAAAAAGCTAAAGCTGATGGAAAAGAAATGAAAGAAGCTACTGAACTAGTTACAGGAGAAATAAAAGTTAAGTAATTATATATAAATAAAAAGCTATGATTAACATTGGTTATTCATAGCTTTTTTATTTATTGTTAAAAAGCTCTTATTAATAGAAAAATTGTATCGGATATGATTTAAAAACTTGTTTACAACAAAGCATATAGACTAATAATATAAAAGAGAACAATATTATATACATCAACAATAAGGATGTGAATTATGTTATGACTAAAGTATCAAAAAGAGGATTTGATGAAAATGATAAAAGATGGTTTTCTAACAAAGAATTAATAAGGTTAAGAAAAGCCAAAGAAGAAATTGAGTGGTTAATAAATAGAGATTATAAAATAGATTCAGTAGTAAATTTTGTAGGAGATAGATATCAATTTTCATTAAGACAAAGAGATGCATTAAAAAGGTCTTTATGCTGTAATGAAAATAAAAAAATAAGAAAATCAAAACAGCTTTCTATAGATAAAATAAGTGAGGGCCCTATATGTATAGATGGATTTAATTTGATAATAACACTTGAGGTTGCATTATCTGGAGGAACTTTAATTTTAGGTAGTGATAATAGTATTAGAGATTTAGCAGGTCTAAGGGGAACTTATAAAATTATTGATAAAACAGATGAAGCCTTAAATTTGATAGGAATATTTTTAAAAAAATATAACTGCAAAGGAGTTAAATTTTATTTAGATTCACCAGTTTCTAATTCTGGTAATCTGAAATATAAAATACTAGATTATGCTAATGATTGGAAAATTAAGACTGAAGTTGAATTGGTAAATAATGCAGATGTTATTTTAGATAAACTAGATAGAGTAGTCAGTAGCGATGCAGCCATAATTGATAAATGTATAAGCTACTTTAATGTAGGAAAGAGTATAATCGAAGAATATATAAAAGAAGCAAATATTATAAATTTAGGTGAATAGGCTAAATAATTGGGTATATATTTATCATACAAGTAAATTTAAAGTAGATTAAGAAAGTTAAAATAAATGTATAAAATTTAAACTAAAAAGGAGAAATAAAATGAGTAAAGTATTATATATAAAAGCAAATATTAAACCAGAAGGTCAATCAAGAACATTTAAAGTTTCAGATGAATTTGTAGAAGAATACAAAAAGAACAACCCTAATGATGAAGTTATAACATTAGATTTATACAAAGAAAACATAGATTTCTTAAGACCAGAAGATTTAGAAAAATTATTTAGTCCTAAAGACGAAGAAAGTAAAAATCATCCCAAATTAAAATATGCTTACCAATTTGCACAAGCTGATAAATACATAATTGCAGCTCCAATGTGGAATTTAAGTATTCCAGCAATATTAAAAGCATATATAGATTATGTAAGTGTATCAGGTATAACATTTAAATATACAGCACAAGGACCAGTAGGACTTTTAAATAATAAAAAAGCAGTTCATATAGTATCTAGAGGTGGAGACTATAATAATTCACCATATGAAATGGGAGATAAATATCTAAAAACTATACTAGGATTTTTCGGAATTACAAATATGAAAACAATAGCATTAGACAATACAGATACTGGTGTTGTAGATATAAATGAAATAATAGAAAATGGTAAAAAACAAGCTAAAGAAATAGCAAGTAAATTTTAATTAACTTTATATAATAAAGCAAAGCTCTAGAAATATCTCTAGAGCTTTTTATTTATTTTTTGCTATCAGCTTTTAATTGTAATAACAGGGTATTTGCAGTAACAGAACTTGCACTGGCATCAAGGAAATAATCTAGTTGATTTGTATCATTTAAATAAACTAATAAACTAGATAAGCTTAATTGATATAATGAATTAACATATATGATTGAAGAGTATGTTCTTTTCAACGCTAAGTTATTTTCTTTAGAATATGCTGTAATTACTTTATCAGAGTTTTCAGCTAGTATAGAATCATTAAATGCTACTTGCTTAAAAATATCATCTTTATTAAGATTTTCTTTAGATAAAATACTTTTAAAGAGAATATTTATATTATTATTAACCATGTCTAAATCCTTAATAGATTTTTCTACTAAATTTGAATTAGCAAATGAAATATTTGTAAAAAGTAATAAAAGACAAAGTGTCGAGACTAGTATTTTTTTCATATATACCTCCGTATAAAACAATATTATGTAATTATAAATAGTATATGTTATTAATATTTAACTATACGAATATGAGCTTACCAATATTTTGGAGACATAATAAGAGGGATTTGAATATAGAAGCTAAATATAACATATAATGCAATTTGGATAATGCATCGATAGTTGGTAAAAATAATTTTGATAACGAAAAGAATAGAAGCTTAATAGCTTGAAGTTCATTAATTATATGATTTTTCGCATAAGATCTTGTTTTATAATTATTTAAAAGAAAGAGTGTGTAAAATTTATGAATGATAGAAAAATTAAGAGAGAGCAACTAATCGAAAAGGTTAAGGCACTGAGTCCTTTTGAATTAAAAGATGAATTAATAAATTTAGCTAAAAAATCAGAACAAAAAGGTGTAAGAGTTTTACTTAATGCAGGGAGAGGAAATCCAAACTGGACAGCAGCAACTCCAAGGCAAGCATTTTTTACATTAGGACAATTTTCAGTACATGAAAGTCAAAGAATATGGTGTGATGGTGACTTAGCGGGTATGCCAGAAAAAGCAGGCATATATAATAGATTTAAGACTTATTATAGTAACCACAAAACTGCAGAAGGAATTGAGCTATTAGATAAAATTGTAGATTATGGTATAGAGAAACATGATTTTGAACCCGATTCATGGGTTTTTGAATTAGTTGATGGTATTATTGGTGATAATTATCCAGTGCCAGACCGTATGCTAATTAGAATTGAAAAAGTAGTAAGAGAATACTTAATTAAAGAGATGGGTGGAAGTTTAAAAGATGCGACACAAGATCTTTTTGCAGTAGAAGGTGGTACTGCTGCAATGTGCTATATATTTGATTCACTAATAGCTAATTATTTAATGAATAAAGGTGATAAATTAGCATTAATGGTTCCGATTTTTACACCATATATAGATATACCGGATTTGCCTAGATATCAATTTGATGTTGTAGAAGTTCGAGCATCGGCAATGAGTGAAGAGGGGCGACATACCTGGCAATATCCAAAAGAAGAGTTAGATAAGCTTGCCGACCCTAGTATAAAAGCCCTTTGTGTAGTTAATCCAAGTAACCCACCATCAGTTTCAATAGATGAAGAATCAATGGATTACATAAAGAAAATAGTTGAAGAGAAAAATCCAAACTTAATAATTATAACAGATGATGTATATGGAACCTTTGCAGATAACTTTAAATCTTTAATGGTTACAATGCCATATAATACTTTGGGAGTATATTCTTTCTCAAAATATTTTGGAGTAACAGGCTGGAGACTGGGTGTTATAGCACTTGCTAAAGAGAATATATTTAATAAATTAATATCAGAACTACCAAAGGATAAAAAAGATATAATTGCAGAAAGGTATTCATCTTTAACTACTGAGCCAGAGAAAATTAAATTTATAGATAGAATAGTAGCTGATAGTAGACAAGTGGCTTTAAATCATACAGCAGGTTTATCAACGCCTTTACAAGTACAAATGGCAATCTTTTCGATATTTGCATTGCTAGACAGTGATAACATTTATAAAGAAAAACAAAGTCTATTTGTAGAAAGCGCAAACATTTACTATATGACAACTTAATTGGATTACCAATGAGAGTAGATCCACATAGTACATCTTATTACAATCAATATGATTTATTAATTTGGGCTAAAATGAAATATGGAGAAGATTTTGCAAGATACTTAGAGGAAGAACGAGATGTTATAGAGTTCTTATTTGAATTGGCTGAAAGACACAGTATAGTATTATTAAATGGTGGTGGATTTGAAGGTCCAACTTGGTCGATTCGTGTTTCTCTTGCAAATTTAAAGGATGAGCAATATGTTGAAATAGGAAAAGCTATAAATGACTTATTTGATGAGTACACTAGTGATTGGAAAGCATCTAAATAGATTTAAATATTAAGTTATATAATAACTAAAAAAATACACTTTAGATTAAAAAAATTAATATATAAAAAAGTCACAAATCCTCTCTTAATATCGTTATATATAATAGTGATATTAAGAGAGGATTTTATATTTATCTTTTAAAATATATCACGCAAAATAAATTTAAATAGTTTGGGAGATATAAAATTGAATAATAAGATAATACATATAATAATAACAATACTGTCTGTAATGATAGTATGTATATCTGTAATTGATATAAATGAAAATAGAAATATTAAACTTGTGGGAGATAGTGAGAATTGGAATATAACTTTAACTATAGAAAATAAGCAATCTGACCTGAAAATAGACCCTAAAGGATCAATTTTAAATAGCGAGGAAGATACATACTATTCTTATAACTTATATAAAAATAGAGATATTATAGCAGCAGTAAGATACGATTTTTTTTAATTATAAAAATCCAGTTATAGAAAAAAAAGTAAGCTTTAGAGAAGTTTATAAAAATGAAGTATATGCAATTGAAATTGAGTGCAACGATGTTAAAGAAATTATTACTCTAAATAAAACAATATAATAAAATATAAAGTAGATATAAAAATATAGAGAAAAATAATTAAAAAACTAGATAATTTAGTATATTAACCTTATAAAATTATTAATTTTGCTGAAATTTATTAATAATATTAATTAAAAATATTGACAAATTTTTTTTGAAACGTTATATTTATATTAAATAATAACTGGATATAACGCATTTGGCGTGTTACTGATTATGCAGGCAAGACCAAATTTTATAAAACATTATATTTTTTATAATGTTTTATAAGGTTTGGTCATTTTTTGTTTAAATTTAAAAAGAGAGGCATGAAAATATTTATGAAGATTACAAAAGTGATTAACAATAATGTTGTTTGTGCTTACGATGCAAATAACAAAGAAGTTGTTGTTATGGGAAAGGGCATTGGTTTTAAAGCAATAGAAGGTGAACAAATTGATAAGCGCAAAGTAGACAAGATTTTTACAATGGACAGTCAATCTGCCATTGATAAATTTAAGCAACTTATTGAAAAATTACCTTTAGAACATTTTAAAGTATCACATGAGATTATTAGCTACACAAGGCGGACTTTAGGTAAAAGATTGAATCAAAATATATATATTACATTAACTGATCATATTAATTTTGCAGTACAGAGATTTGAAAATGGAATGCAGTTTTCAAATCCATTATTATGGGAAGTAAAACAATTTTATAAAAGTGAATTCTTAATAGGTGAATATGCTGTTAGATTAATTAAAAAAAGATTAGGAATAAGTATGACTGAAGATGAGGCAGCAAATATTGCACTTCATATTGTAAATGCGGAGTACAACACAGATATGAAAGATGCACTTAAAATCACTACATTAATAAGTGATACTTTAAAAATTGTTAAAGATTTTTATCAAATAGAACTAGATGAGGAAAGTCTACATTACTCAAGATTTATTACTCATTTAAAATTTCTATCTCAAAGGATATTTGCAGACGAATTATTAAAAGAAAATGATGATATATTTGCAGACATAATTATCAGTAGATACCCTAAAGAATATGAGTGCAGTCTGAAAATAAAAAACTATATAAAAGATAAATACAATAAAAATGTTTCTGGAGAAGAGTTAGCATATTTAACAGTACATATTAAAAGAGTATCTATGCTTACACATGAACTTTAGAAATATAATATCTATTTGGAGGAAGACAATGTTTAAAAAGTTAAAAGAAAAACTAGGAAAAAAAGAAAATAAAGGTATATTAATTGGATCACCAGTAGAAGGTGAATCAGTTTCTATAAAAGAAGTTAATGACCCTACTTTTTCAGAAGAAATACTAGGTAAAGGTATTGCAATAAAGCCAAGTAATGGTAGAGTTGTAGCTCCAGTAGATGGAGAAATTACTATTATGTTTAAAACAAAACATGCGGTATCTTTAGTAAGTGAAGATGGTGTAGAAATATTAATACATGTAGGACTTGAAACTGTTAATTTAAAAGGAGAACATTTTAAATCTTACGTGGATGTAGGGGACAAAGTAAAAGCAGGAGATTTATTAGTTGAGTTTGATTTAGAAAAAATTAAAGAAGCTGGGTATGACACGACTACTCCAATTGTAATTTGTAATACACCTGAATTTAGCAATATATTAGATATTAAAGTAGGACAAGTAAAAAAATTAGATAAAGTTATTGAAGCTATAAGATAAAGAAATATAACAATGGATTTAAGGATGGAATCCTTGAAATAAAAAATATAAGGGGGGATATTTCTTATGATGAAATATTTACAAAGACTAGGTAAGTCATTAATGCTTCCAGTTGCATGTTTACCAGTTGCAAGTATTTTTATGGGTATTGGTTACTGGATTGACCCAACAGGCATGGGAGCAAATAGTGTATTAGCAGCCTTTTTAATAAAAGCAGGTGGCGCATTAATTGATAACATGGCAATTTTATTTGCAATAGGTGTTGGAGTTGGAATGTCTGATGACAATGATGGAACAGCTGGTCTTGCAGGTCTTGTTTCATGGTTAATTATTACAACACTATTAGCACCAGAAGCAGTAGCATTCTTCAAAGGTGTAGATGTTTCTGAAGTAGCATTTGCATTTACTAAAATAAAAACTCAGTTTACAGGTATTATATCAGGTTTAATAGGAGCTAGTTGTTACAATAGATTTAAAAAGACTAAGTTACCAGATGCATTATCATTTTTTAGTGGAAAAAGATCGGTTGCAATAGTAACAGCAGCTACATCAGCTTTGGCTGCATTAGTATTATTCTTTGTATGGCCAGTAGTTTTTAATGCATTAGTATCATTTGGTGAATCAATAATTTCTACTGGAGCAGTAGGTTCTGGTATATATATGTTTTTAAATAGATTATTAATACCAACAGGCCTTCATCATGCACTTAACTCAGTATTCTGGTTTGATGTAGCTGGAATAAATGATATAGCTAACTTCTGGGGAACAGCAGGAGCAGTAGGAACTAAAGGTGTTACAGGAATGTATATGACAGGTTTCTTCCCAATAATGATGTTTGGTTTACCAGCAGGGGCACTTGCAATGTATCATACTGCAAAAGATAAGAAGAAAAAAGTTGTATATGGATTATTATTAGCAACTGCTATATCTTCATTCTTTACAGGTGTTACAGAACCATTAGAATTTGCATTTATGTTCTTAGCGCCAGGTTTATACTTTATACACGCTGTTTTAACAGGTATATCAGGAGTAGTATGTACATTATTACCAGTAAGATCAGGATTTAATTTCAGTGCAGGATTCGTAGATTGGTTCTTAAGCTTTAAAGCTCCAATGGCTGAAAATCCATGGATGATAATACCAATAGGCTTAGCATTTGCTTTAGTTTATTATGTAGTATTCCGTTTCGCCATAGTTAAATTTAATTTACATACACCAGGTAGAGAAGAAGATGAGGTAGAAATAGATAATACTTCAAAAGCTTTAGATAACTCTTCAAGATTTTCAAACAATAGTTTTGCTGAAAAAGCAGAAATCATATTAAGAGGACTTGGTGGAAAAGAAAATTTAGTGTCTATTGATAACTGTATAACTAGGCTTCGTTTAGAAATAAAAGATCAATCATTAGTAGATGAAAAAGTTATTAAATCATCAGGTATATCAGGTATAATTAGACCAGGTAAAAATAGTATACAAATTGTAGTAGGAACACAAGTACAGTTTGTAGCTGATGAGCTTGAAAAATTATATAACTCAAATAGATAATAAATTTTAGGCAAAGAAGATATTGTGGGATCACAATATCTTTTTTATTTTTTTATAAATATTGTTGACAAATAAAAAAATTGAGCTATACTATAGTTACAAGATACCCATAGGGGGTATTAGAAAATACAAATTAAGCGGCTGAAATATATAAATAAAATACGGTTTATAGATATATAGTCTATAAAATATGAAAGGAGATACAAAATGAGTAATACAGTAAAAAGAAGTTATAAAGTAACTGGTATGACATGCTCAGCTTGTGGTAAAGCTGCAGAAAGAGCTGTTAAAAAACTTGATGGAGTAGCTAATCAAAGTGTTAACATGGCTACAGAAAAAATTCTTATAGAATATGATGATAAAAAAGTTAGCTTTGAGGATTTAGAAAAGGCGGTAAAAAAAGCAGGATATAATCTATTAGAAGATGCTAGCTACAATAAAATAGATTTTAAAATAGGTGGTATGACTTGTGCATCTTGTGCAAAAGCAATAGAAAGGGCAGTTAATAAGCTAGATGGTATAGAAAATATTAATGTAAATGTAGCTACAGAAAAAGCTACTATAAACTATGATACATCTAAATTAAAATTAACTCAAATAAGAAATACTATTGAAAAAGCAGGATACAAAGTATTAGAAAAAAGCTCAAGTAAAGATTCAAATGTAGATGAAGATAAGCTAAGAAAAGAAAAGGAAATTAAAACACTATTTACAAAGTTTTTAGTAGCGGTAGGGTTTTCTATACCTCTATTTTATATAGCAATGGGACCTATGGTACCAAGTCCAATTGGGCCATGGCCAGTTCCGGATTTTATAAATCCAATGACAAACTCGTTAAATTACGCTTTAATCCAATTAGTATTAGTAATACCAGTAATGATAGCAGGAAATAAATTCTATACAAATGGATTTAAAGCACTTATAAATAAAAGTCCAAATATGGATTCGCTAGTAGCGATAGGAACATTAGCAGCATTTTTATATAGTGCATATACAACATTCCAAATGGCTACTACAAATATGGCAGCAAGTCATGAACATCACCAACTATATTATGAAAGTGCAGGTATAATAATAGCACTAATATTACTTGGTAAATATTTAGAATCAAGATCAAAAGGAAAAACAAGTGAAGCTATAAAGAAACTTATGGGACTTCAACCTAAAACAGCAATAGTTATAAAAGATGGAAAAGAAATAGAAACACCGATAGAAGAAGTAGAAGTTGGAGATGTAATAATAGTTAAACCAGGAAGTAAAATACCAGTAGATGGTATAGTAGTGGAAGGCCACACTTCTGTAGATGAGTCTATGCTTACAGGAGAAAGTATGCCTGTAGAAAAAAATGTAGGATCTAAAGTTACAGGAGCAAGTATAAATAAAAATGGTAGTATAAAGTTTAAAGCAGAAAAGGTAGGATCAGATACTGCTTTAGCTCAAATTATAAAGTTAGTTGAGGATGCTCAAGGTAAAAAAGCACCAATAGCAAAATTAGCAGATACTGTATCAGGTTATTTTGTACCAACAGTTATAACAATAGCCATAGTAACAGCATTACTTTGGTTTACAGTTGGAGGTAAAGGTGTAGAATTTGCACTTACAATATTTATATCAGTTCTTGTAATAGCCTGTCCATGTGCCTTAGGTCTTGCAACGCCTACAGCAATAATGGTAGGAACAGGTAAAGGTGCAGAAAATGGAATACTAATAAAAGGTGGAGAAGCATTAGAATTAGCTCATAAGATAGATACTATAATATTTGATAAAACAGGAACAATAACAGAAGGTAAACCTCAAGTTACAGATATAGTAGTAACTAACAATGTTGATAAAGATTATTTATTAAAAATAGCAGCAAGTGCTGAAAAAGGTTCAGAACATCCACTAGGAGAAGCTATAGTAAGATTTGGCGAAGAAAAAAATATTGAATTTATGAAAGTAGAAAAATTCAAAGCTATACCTGGTCATGGTATAGAGGTAACTATAGATAATAAAAATGTATTACTTGGAAACAAGAAGCTTATGGATGATAGAAAAATAAGCTTAGGAGACTTAAATAGTAAATCAGATGAATTAGCAATGCAAGGTAAAACACCTATGTATATAGCTTTAGAAAATGAATTAGGTGGAATAATAGCAGTAGCTGACGTAGTTAAAGAAAGTAGTAAAAGAGCAATAGAAAAACTTCATAGCATGGGAATAAAAGTAGCTATGGTAACAGGCGATAACAAGAAAACTGCTAATGCAATAGCAAAAGAAGTTGGAATAGATATAGTACTTGCAGAAGTTTTGCCACAAGATAAATCAAATGAAGTTAAAAAACTTCAAGAACAAGGTAAATTTGTTGCAATGGTTGGAGATGGAATAAATGATGCTCCAGCATTAGCACAAGCAGATATAGGTATAGCTATAGGAAGTGGAACAGATGTAGCTATGGAATCTGCTGACATAGTTTTAATGAGAAGTGACTTAATGGATGTTCCAACATCTATAAAATTAAGTAAAGAAACTATAAAAAATATCAAGCAAAACCTATTCTGGGCATTTGCATACAACACAGTAGGAATACCAGTAGCAGCAGGAGCGTTATATATGTTTGGAGGACCATTATTAAATCCAATGCTTGCAGCAGCAGCGATGAGTTTAAGTTCAGTATCTGTAATAAGTAATGCACTTAGACTAAAAGGATTTAAGGCTTATAAGTAAAATGATTACTTTAAAACAACAAACTTAATAAAGTGAATATAAGGAGATATTTAAATATGAAAAAGCAAATAATAGTAACTGGAATGAATTGTGGACATTGTGTAGCAAGAATAAGAGGTTTATTTGAAGAAAATAAAGAAGTTACCAATGTTGAAATTAACTTAGAAGATAAATCAATAGTACTTGAAAGTGTGTTAAGTGATGAGCAAATAGTATATATATTAGGAGAAAAATATACTGTAGTCAGCATACACAAAATTGACTAAAATACAGCTTTAATTTTGGAGATGATAATATGAAAAATAAATTAACCTATAAAATAGGAAACATTCTTATAGAAAATGGTTATAGAGAAATAATAGTTAAAGATAAAAGAAGTATTGAAGAATCTGAGATTCAATATGCTTGCATAAAATTTAAATATAAAGCTAAGAAAGATGAAGGATATTTAACTTTTGGTACTTCTAAACAAAATACATTATTTGAAATTGCTGAAGATACTATAGAAGAAGTGATTATAGATAATGATTCAATAACTATAGAAACAGAAGATAAGACTTATTATTGCTATCAAGAAATCCAAATTATCCCATAAAGTGTAATAATGAAAAAGACTGTAGATAATTTTATCTACAGTCTTTTTTTATTTTATTTAGAAATTTTTAACATTGACGGTAGCACTAATTAGTGATAAATTTCATATATGAATAATATAAAAACACTAATTAATGATAGCCAACTTAATTTATCTACATTGATAGCTTTTACTAGAGCAGAACATAAGATACATAATATAGAGTATAAAACTATTAAAGAAAGTGGGTTAACTATTTCACAGTTTGGGGTTCTTGAAGTTCTATACAATAAAGGTGATTTAAGAATAGGCGAGATAATGGAGAAAATATTAACTACATCTGGAAATATTACAGTTGTAATAAAAAATTTAGAAAAGGATGGTTTTATAAAGAAAATTCAAGACCCATCAGATAAAAGGTCTACAATAATATCTATAACGGATAAAGGAGTAAATATAATAGAAGAAATATTGCCTGAACATATTAAAAATATAAATAATATCTTTGATATATTAACTGATGAAGAAAAAATACTACTAAAAGATATATTAAAGAAGTTTAAGGAATTATAAATTTTTTTATATAAATATCACTAATTAGTAATAAAAGGTGAATACTATTCTATTAAAAATAAATTGTAATATACAAAATAAAAAATAAGAGAGAGGTATATAAAATGGCACAAGGAAAAATAGTATGTGGATGTTATAAAGTAACAGAGGAAGAAGTAGTAAAAGCAATAAAAAATGGAGCAGACACAGTAGAAAAAATAGGAAAAGTTACAAAAGCGGGAACGGGATGTGGAAACTGTAAGGGTGGATTACAGCAAATATTAGATAATAATAAGCCAAAAGATAAAAATTTTTTAGATAAAATAAAATCTTTATTTAAGTAATAAATTTTTAATATCAAGCAATCTAAATCATTCCATAAAATGTAATAAATAAAAAGACTGTAGATAAATTTATTTACAGTCTTTTTTATTTTATTTAGAAATCTTTCTTCCTTTATAATCTATAACTAAATTGGCATCATATAAATCTAAAAACTTATCCCTTTTGTTAAGTAATGTTCCACCATCTAAATTTCTTCTATCTGTCATTACTAAATTTTGATCTTTATATATTTTTTCATATGATATAGGACCTACACCTGCAAAGATTGAAAATCCCCTATCTTTTAAATATTTTAATCCTCCAGATTCTTTTGTCGGCCATGACCCATAAGGTGTTATATATATTTTAGTATCTCCAACGACAGATTCGACTTCATTATGCCATTTAGTTGTATCGTTAACTAAACGCTCTAAAGATATTTTTTCAAGATTAGGGTGACCATAGCTATGACTTGCAAATTCCCAACCATCATTTTTTAATTTTTCTACTATCTTTTTGCACTCTTTTAATTCAGACTCTCTATTAATAGAATTTTGTTGTATTCTATATCCTAATATACCTTCAAACCCTGTTATTGCTAAAGTCCCCTTTGCACCATTGTGAGAAAAATCAGGATGTTCTTTTATAAAAGTTTCAAGTACAGGCACTATTTCAGTATCTTTACTAACGATATATTTACCTTCAGGATTTTTAACATATCCTGCTATTTCACCATCTTTATCAAATACTAATTTTTCAGTTATTCCGTTTCCAAGCATATATTTATTAGCATTTAAGTCATCTACTGATATTATTATAGGTTTTTTACCTTCAGGTAACATTAAATCTTTTCTAACAGTTAGAGTTTTATCATCAATTGTTTTTTCTTCATAAATATCTTTGTATGCTACTAGTATATAGTTATTTCTATATAATTCGCCAAGGGCATTTTTAAACTCTTTAGTTGTGACAAACCACTTTGATAATGTATTGGATTCATAGTCTCCATCGTATGCTAATTCTGGATAAACTATAAGCGGATGAACGAAGAGATGCTCTATAACACCTTCGTATTTAACCATATTAACTTCTTTAATATTTTCTTTTATTTCAGCTACTTCTTCACTTTTTTCAATAGTAGGATCTTTAATACTTTTTGTGTCTTTAGTTGAGCTACATCCAACTGATAGACACATTATTATAAAGCATACAGATATAAATAATTTTTTCTTTAATTTCATATTCTTACTCCTCTTAATTATTAACAGCTTAAAATTTTATAAATGATTACAGTTATTTAAATTTGCTTTTTAATAATACAATATTTTTATTTTATTTTCGATTTCAATAATGTAATAAAAAAAAATGAAACTATTTAGTAGTTAAAATCATCAAGTATTATTAGATTTAGGCCGTAATTAAGAAGAGATATAAAACTTACGAATAGAAAAATATATGAGAATAAATCATATTCAAAAAAATGAAACTATTTATATCATAAATATATCTAACTGATGTAACCAATTGGGAGGGAAAAAATTGAATGATAATATATTAATTCAAAAAGCTAAAGAAGGATGTAATAATAGCTTTGATAAGCTTTTAAAAGCAAGAGGTGAAAAACTCTATAAAGTTGCATTTTGTTACGTAAAAAATGAGACATTAGCTTTAGATGTTGTATCGGAAGGAACATTTAAAGCTTACATAAATTTAAAAAAATTAAAAGATAATAAATATTTTGATACTTGGTTAATGAGGATTATTATAAATGAAGCACTAAGTATTCTTAAAAAACAGAAAAGAGTTATACATTTTGACGATTATAAAAAAGATATAAAAATCGATTCATATGAGAGGATAGAAGAAAAGATAGATTTATATAAAGCGCTAGATAAATTAAAAAAAGATGAGAAAGAAATATTAGTATTAAAATACTTTGCAGATTTGACATTTACAGATATTTCAAAGGCTATGAATAAGTCTGAAAATACTATAAAAACAAAGCACTATAGATCATTAGAGAAAATAAAAAGTATACTACATGGAGGTTAATGGATGAATTTAAATGATTATGATAATATAAAAGTTCCAAAAAACTTAAATGACCATATAGATAAAGGAATTCAAAAAGGAATTAGATATAAGAAAGAAAGTAAAAGTAGAAATTTAAAGAAAATAGCATCGATAGCAGTAATTAGTACAATGACTTTAGCAGCATGTAATATTTCCACATTTGCCAATGAATTAGTAAAAATACCTATTGTAGGAGAAATAGTAAGAGTTTTAGATTTTACAAATAG
>NZ_HG529392.1 GCF_000499525.1 Faecalimicrobium dakarense
GATTTTACAAATAGCGTGGAGTTTGGAGGAGTAATAACTGATGGAAATAGTATGGTAGTTGATTCTCTTAAAAAAGACACTATAAATATTTACTTTAGTAAAGATGGAAAATTTACAGAAGATTTACCAAACTATGAAATAAAATATAGAAAGTATCCATATTCAATGATTCTTACATTTAATGGAGTAAGAGGTATGTATGATACATATATAGAAAAAAAGGTAGAAAGGCTACCATTTGTAAAAGATGTATATGATATTATGACATTAGATGATTCTCAACGTAAATTTGCTATAGAGTTTAAAGAGAATATAGACTTTAAAATAACAGAGCACAAAAATCCAGGTATGATACAAGTAAAGATTAAAGGAAATAAAAATATTGAAGAAAATAAAGTAGCTTACTTTATAAGAACGAAAGAATTTGAGTACGGAGAAGAAATAGCTCGAATAGAAGAGAGCTTATTAAATTATAGCGATGTAGATGTTCAAAAAGTATCAAATGGAGAATATATTATTCAATTTGGACCTTATGAAAATAAAGAAGAGGCGAATAAGATAATTGAAGAAGTTAAAAAGGATAAAAGTATAGATGTAGATTTTTATTTAGAAAGTAGGAATTTAGGCCAAGGACCTAAAGTTAAATAGTAAAAAATAATATTATTAAAAAAGCTACTCTGTTGAGTAGCTTTTTTATGTATAGGAAAGTATTTGATGTAACTTATCTAATCCACAATTAAGCCTTATTTTAGTGGATAGTGTGAATAATGAAATCGATTTACTAATTAAACAAGGAATAAATTTAAAAAGTCTGTGGATAAATATTGAGTTGTTCCATGTTTTGATTCTAATAAAAATAAATTTTTTAATCTGAGATATCTATATTGCACTAATTCTATTAAAATCCTTCACTGCATTTTTATCTTATATAATTATCGATATGGTATAATTAACCAAAGGATTTAACTATATAAATATAGACAAAACAAAAGGAAAGAGGCAATAAAGGGATGAGTAGATATTTTAATAATCAAGAAGTTGAGCTATTAGCTCCTGCTGGTAATTTTGATATTTTTAAAGATATAATTCACAGTGGAGCGGATGCCGTTTATTTGGGTGGGAAAATATTTAATATGCGTATGCATAGGAAAGATTTTAATTTTACTAATGAAGAGTTAGAAGAAGCTATAAAAATAGCACATTCTTTAGGTAAAAAGCTATATATAACAGTAAATAATCTATTAAGTTCAGATGATTTATTACTAGCGGAAGAATATTTTAGATATTTAGATAAAATACAGCCAGATGCTTTAATAGTACAAGATATGGCAGTATTAAAATTAATTAAAGATTTAGGATTAAACTTAAATATCCATTCTTCTGTAATGATGAATGTACATAACTTTGAGACGATAAAAAGACTACAAAAATTAGGGGTAACAAGAGTAGTTATGTCAAGGGATGTAGATTTAAATACAGTGAAACAATTCTCTGGAAAAACTAATATGGAATTTGAATATTTTGTACATGGAGATATGTGTGTAGCTCATGGGGCTCAATGTCTTTATAGTGGAATGCTATTTGGTAAAAGTAGCAATAGAGGTCTGTGTATGAAGCCTTGTCGTTGGGGATACAGAATAAATAAAGATGACAGACAATATGATACAAGCTTTCCAATGGCAGTAAAAGATATGTATATGTATGAAAATATTCCAGAGTTAATAGAAGCTGGAGTAGTATCTTTTAAAATAGAAGGAAGAATGAGAGATGCAGAGTATCTTATAGACTTAATTAATTCATATAGTGATGCTATTGATAGATATATAGATGATCCTATTAGTTATGATAGAAAAAAAGATTCTCAAAAGATACATGACAATAGAAAGAGAGATTTTTCTACTGCATATGCATTTGGAAATCCGGGTCTTTTTAATATAAATGAGCGTTATGAAGGAACAGGTAAATTTTATAGTACAGGAAAGGTATTTAGTAATCCTGTAGATGAATTTGAAATAAAAAAGGAAAGAGTAGAAGAAATAAAATCTATATTAGAAACTGATAATAAATCAAATAATAAAGCTAAACTTAGTGTAAAAGTAAACTCTTATGAAGCAGCAATAATGGCTATAGAAGAAGGAGTAGATAAGATATATCTATCAGGAGAAGTATTTGAGCCAAATCTACCATTTACTAAGAATGAAATAATATCTATAACTAAAAATAAACAAAACTCTAAGATATACTTAGGTTTACCTAAAATGATGTTTGAGGAAGACTTTTCAAGATACAACCATTTACTAAGAAACAATGATTTAGGATTAGATGGAATATTAGTTACAAACTTAGGAAGTATAAATAAATTTAATGATTTAAATTTAGAAATTATTGGTGATTATTCATTAAATATATACAATAAAGTTTCAGCTGATTTTTATAAGAGTGAAGGATTAAGCTTAGGGGCAATATCATGTGAATCACCAGTAACAAATACAAAGGATATGCTAAAAAACTCAAAGCTACCTTTAGAAATAATAGTTCATGGATCACCGGTTGTAATGTATATGAGCCATGATTTATATGAAAACACTAAGGCATTAAATCCAACTGAAAAAATAGATAGAAAGTATAATGATAAAGGAGTTTTATTATTAATAGATGATAAAGGGAATGAACACCCAGTATATAGAGATAATTCAGGCAAAAATCACATGCTATTATCAAAAGAATTATGCTATATGCCAATTTTAAAAGAATTAAATAATTTAGGAGCTAAGTCTTTTAGAATAGAAAGTTGTAATTACGACAATGATACACTAAGAAATATTATAAAATCTTATAAAAAAGCAATAAATAATTTAGATAGTTGTAGCAAATTATTTGATGAATTTGACTATAACTGTTTAGGGTTTACATTAGGAGCAATGCAATTTAATTAAGGAGGAATGTGTTTTGATAGGGGCAGAAAAAATAATAGAAAAGAAAAAAGATTACTTATTTCCGTCATCTCAAGGAAATCATTTTTATAAAAATCCACCACAATTAGTAAAGGGAGATATGCAATATCTTTATGATGATAATGGTAAAGAGTATATAGATTTCTTTGCCGGAGTATCGGTAATGAATTGTGGTCATTGTAATAAAGAAATATTAGAAGCTACAATAAATCAAATGCAAACTCTTCAACATACAACAATAATATATTTAACAGAGCAAATGGTTAATTTAGCAGAAAAATTATCTAATATACTTCCGGGAAATTTAAGACGCTCATTTTTTTGCCTCTCTGGATCAGAGGCAAATGAAGGAGCTATGTTATTAGCTAGATTATATACAGGTAAAAATGAATTTATTGCATTAAGTAATGGATTACATGGAAGAACTCATTTAACCATGAGTGCTACAGAAATACCTATGTGGAGGGCTGACCCTAATTTATCAAAATCAATACATTTTGCAAAGAATGTATATGATGAAAATCTTAATATAGAAGAAGCTGCAAAAAAAATCTTTAGAAAATATCGAAGAGATAATTGATGTAATAGGAGCTGAAAATATAGCAGCATTAATAGCTGAACCAATACAAGGTAATGGAGGTATAATAACTCCACCATTATGGTATTTTAAAGAAATGAAAAAGATACTAAAAGAAAATAAAATATTATTAATAATAGATGAAGTACAAACTGGATTTGCTAGAACGGGTAAGATGTTTGCCATAGAAAATTATGATGTAGTACCAGATATAATGACAGTAGCTAAGGCTTTAGGTAACGGAATGCCAATATCAGCATTTTGCACTAACAATGAAATAGCTAAATCTTTTACAAAGCCATCTGCATCAACATTAGGAGGAAATCCAGTATCATCAGTTACAGCAATGGCAGTTTTAGATTACATAGAAAATAATAAACTTTGCGAAAGAGCTGAAGAACTTGGAAAAATATTAAAAGATAACCTAAAAAGTCTTCAAAAAAAATATCCTATAATAAAAGATGTAAGAGGTATAGGATTAATGTTGGGTGCTGAACTAGTAAGAAAGAATGGAGAGCCAGCAACAGAAGAAACCGATATAGTACTAGAAAAGTTAAAAGACAGAGGTTTAATAGTTGGTAAAAATGGGTTAGGTAGAAATGTGCTAGCATTCCAACCGCCATTAGTAATAACTAAAGAGAATATAAAGACATTAATAGATAATCTAGATGAAATCTTAGATGAAATAAAATAATTAAAAGATGCTATCACAGCAGATGTGATAGCATCTTTTTAAATACAAGGAAATTGTAATTTACAACCGCTAAGCTTTAGCAATGGACCTGATTTATGCGGCGTTGGCTATATGAGCGAAGCGAATTTTTTAATTATTTAATATATGGCTTTTTTATAGATTGAACTAACTCATTTACAATATCGTCTATAAGATTATTTATGCCTTGAATTTCATCAAAAGTAATATTTTCTATATGTATACCACAGCATACAACTACAGTTCTATTAATTTTACTAGCTACATTTTTTGCTACATTTTGTACTATTACATCTTCTTTGTGACCTGTTACGGTTATTAAAGAAACAGAAGAACTTATCTTATTTTTATCTTCAAGGCTAACTCTTGGAATTCCAAGTGCAACAGCACCTATATGAGAAACATCTCCACCATATATACTAATATTTAAATCATTACCCATTTTTATAGCAGAACAATTTATATTATGGTCTTTAAATTTCTTGGTTATTTGAAACATTTATACCTCCTATAAAGCTTAATAATATTTTTAAATAATTATAATATAGATAAGTTGAAAAATACACAGTAAAGGGATGGAAATGTTGAAATTAAGGCAAAAATGTAGTAATATGAAAAAGTTAAATAATGTAAAAAATGGGCAAAAAAGAAATCGTTAACACAAATATAAAGGGAGCAATATTAGGAGGTATTTTATGTCTTTTAAAGACTTACAGACATTTGTTAAGGAGCTAGAGAGCAAGGGTGAGTTAAAAAGAATATCAGTAGAAGTAGATCCAGAACTTGAAATAACTGAAATAACAGATAGAGTTTCTAAAGATTATGGACCAGCACTATTATTTGAAAATGTAAAAGGTTCTAAGTATCCAGTTTTAATTAATGCTATGGGTACTTATGAAAGAATGGCGATGGCATTAGGGGTAGAAAAAATAAATGATATAGGAAATGATATAGAAGAATTTATAGATATGGCTAACTATATGGGGATAATGAACAAATTCAAATCATTGCCTAGATTAAGTAGAATGGCAACTGTATTTCCTATTAAATTACCCAAAAAGGGAGCATGTCAAGAAGTTATAAATCATGAACCAGATTTAAATGAATTGCCTATATTAAAATGTTGGCCTGAAGATGGGGGGAAATTTATAACACTTCCATTAGTTGTGACTAAAGACCCAGACACAGGAATACAAAATATGGGGATGTATAGAATGCAAGTTTATGACAAAAACACTACAGGTATGCATTGGCACTGGCATAAAGATGGAAGAGAAATATATGAACAATATAAAAAGTTAGGTGGAAAAATGCCAATATCAGTGGTACTAGGTTGTGATCCAGCAATTACATATGCAGCAACAGCGCCATTACCCAAAATGGTAGATGAACTTATGTTAGCAGGATTTTTAAGAAAAATGCCAATTAATCTTGTTAAATCAATAACTAATGATATTTACGTTCCAGCAGATGCAGAGTTTGTAATTGAAGGTTATGTGGATGTAAACGAAGAGTTAAGAAAAGAAGGACCATTTGGGGATCATACTGGATACTATTCATTAGCGGATGATTATCCTGTATTCCATGTAACATGTATAACTCATAAAAAGAATCCTGTATATCCAACTACAATAGTAGGAAAACCGCCAATGGAAGATTGTTATATGGGAAAAGCTACTGAAAGAATTTTCTTGCCATTATTAAAAATGATTAATCCTGAAATAGTAGATATTAATTTCCCATTAGAAGGAGTATTCCATAGTTGTGTAATAGTATCTATCAAAAAGAAATATCCAGGCCATGCAAGAAAGATAATGAACTCAATATGGGGAATGGGTCAAATGATGTATACAAAAATGATTATTGTAGTTGATGAAGATGTTGACCCGCAAGATGTATCTACAGTAGCTTGGAAGGCTTTCAATAATATTGATGCAAAAAGAGATTTAGTAATTTCAGAAGGACCGCTAGATGCGCTAGATCATGCGGCTGAGATACCTTTTTATGGTAGCAGAATAGGTATAGATGCTACAAAGAAATGGCCAAGTGAAGGTCATAAAAGAGAGTGGCCAAATGATATAGAAATGTCAGAGGATATTAAAAAACAAGTAGATAGAAGGTGGGAAGAGTATGGGATTAAGTAAATTAAAATCTAAAGTTACAGACTATGGAACTTTAGTCATGTTTTCTCATACTATTTTCTCTTTATCATTTGCTTTGATTTCAATGTTACTAGCAGGAAATAATAGATTAAATTTCACTACAATATTTTGGATAATAGTAGCTTTTTTAGGAGCTAGAACGGGAGCTAATGCTCTAAATAGAGTAATAGATGCTAAGATAGATGCTAAAAATCCAAGAACAGCTACAAGACAACTACCTCAAGGATTAATGGATAAAAAAGAAGTATTAGCCTTTGTAGTAATATGCTTTTTAGTAATGGTCTTTGCAGCATATAAACTTAATACAATTTGCTTAATACTTTCACCAATAGCTTTATTTTTAATGATAATTTACTCTTATACAAAAAGATTTACGTGGGCATGTCATTTAGTGCTTGGTGTAACTTCAGCAGCGGCACCAGTTGGAGCATGGCTTGCTGTTACAGGTAAAATTACGTTACTTCCATTAGTAATGGGAGCTGCAAATACTTTATGGGTAGCTGGATTTGACATTATTTATGGTGCTCAGGATTATAAATTTGATACAGAAAATGGAATTCATTCAATACCAGCAAAATTTGGAGTAAAGAATGCTTTATTAATATCAAGATTATTTCATTTTATAGCTTTAGTATGTTTAGGGGTTGTAGGGATACTGACAAAGCAGTTAGGAATTATATATTATGTAGGATTATCTATAATTGCAATATTATTTATAGTACAACATAGGATGGTAAGTCCTGATAATTTGAAGAATGTTAAAGTAGCATCATATAATGTCAATCAGGTTATAAGTATTGTGTTTTTAGTTTTTGGATTAATAGACTGTTTGATATAAAGGAGAATGACTATGAAAAAAAATAGTAGTTGGAATTACAGGGGCAAGTGGAAGTATATATGCTAAAAGATTAATAGAAGTGTTAGTTAAAGAAGGAATTCAAACTAATGTAGTGGCCACAGAAAAAGGGAAACAAGTTTTTAAATATGAACTGTCTATAGATTTAGATACTTGGATTAACGAATTAAATATAAATTATAAAAATGTAAAGCTTGAAGATAACAATAACTTATTTTCGGGTGTAGCTAGTGGTTCAAATAAATATGATGCTGTAATAATACTACCTTGTTCTATGGGTACATTAGCTGAAATAAGCCATGGGTTATCTAAAAATTTATTATGTAGAGCAGCTGATGTTGCATTAAAAGAGGGCAGAAAGTTGGTAATAGTGCCTAGAGAAACTCCACTTAATACTATACATTTAGAAAATATGCATAGGTTATCGACTATGGGAGTTGCCATTATTCCAGCAATGCCAGGATTTTATCATCATCCAAGTTCAATTGATGAAATTGTAGATTTTTTAGTGGGTAAAATATTAGATTATCTTAATATAAATAATGAACTATTCAAAAAGTGGGAGGACACAAAATATGAGATTTAAGAAAATTATAGGGGCGACTATGGCATTAGCTATAGCGACAACAATGGTAGCTTGTAAAAAACAAGAAGAAAAGCCAGAACAAAAGAAAGCTGATAATACTTTAAGAGTAGGTGTAATGGGGTCAATTGATGCAATTCCACTAGTATTAGCTAAAGAAAATGGGTACTTTAAAGAATTAGGATTAGATTTAGATCTTCAAATATTTAAAGCTGCTAAAGATAGAGATGCAGCATTACAAGCAGGGGAATTAGATGGTGTATTAGCTGATGAAGTTGCTATTTCAATTTATCAAAATTCAGGAATTGATATGAAGATAACAGGTACAACAAATGGAACATTTACATTAGTTGCTGGTAAAGATTCTGGAGTTAAATCAGCAAATGATTTAAAAGGTAAAAAAATAGGAATATCAGAGCGTACAATGATGGATTATTTAGCTGATTATATAGCTACAGAAAATGGTATGAATGCTAAGGATATAGAAAAAGTGGCAATACCAGCAATGCCAGCTAGATTAGAAGCGCTTAGAAATAATCAAATAGATGCGGCTATACTACCAGCTCCATTTAATGACACAGCAATTGCAGATGGGGGTAAAGAAATAGTTAAGTTATATAATAAAGATATAATGATATCTACTACTGGATTTTTACAAGATGCTATAAATAAAAAGCCTGAAGCTATAAAGGACTTCTATAAAGCTTATAATAAATCAATTGATTATATAAATAACAATGATATATCTAAATATGAAGATATAGTAATATCAACAGTTGGATATTCAGAAGACATGAGAGGGAATATTAAATTACCGGACTTTAAGGCTAACTATTTACCATCAGAAGAAAAGGTTCAAAAAGTATTTGATTGGTCAAAGGAAAATAAAATAATAACTAAAGAACTTAAAGCTAAAGATGCAATGAGTGATATAGGTACTAAATAGTTCTTGGAGGAAATTTTATGATACAGATAAATAATGTATCTGTTTTCTATGAATCAAAAAGAGAAAAAGTAAAAGCTTTAGGACCAATAAACTTTAAAGCTGAAAATGATGATATATGTGCAATAATAGGTCCTTCAGGATGTGGTAAAACCACTCTATTAAATGTACTATCAGGAATAATAAAAAAGTATGAGGGTGAGGTTCTTTTAGATTTAAAAGAGCTTAACCCTCATATTCATAAGATTGGATTTATTCCTCAAGACTTTGGACTTTTACCATGGAAAACAGTAGAAGAAAATTGCCTTTTACCTTTTAAGATAAAAAAAGAAGTAGTTGAAAATGATACTACCCAAAAAATGGACTTAATTATGAAAAGGTTAAATATAAATGAATTAAAAAATAGATACCCAAATGAATTAAGTGGGGGACAAAAACAAAGAGTTTCAATTGTAAGAAGTTTTTTAATTAATCCAGATTTACTTTTAATGGATGAAGCATTTTCAGCCTTAGATGCTATTATAAGAGATGAAGCACAGGAGTTATTTTTAGATATATGGAATGAAAATAAAATGACTACATTCTTTATAACTCATAGTATTGATGAGGCCTTATATATGGGAAAGAAGATAATAGTAATGTCTAATAGACCGGGAGAAATTATTGAAGTTATAGATAACAATCTTTTTAATAATAAATATTATAAAAAAGATAAAGATTATTCCATCCTATTTTCGCATATAAAAGACCTTATAAAAAGGGGATGGGATAAGTGAAGGTATTAAAAAAGATAGAAACATTTGTTAAAGGTTTTATAATACTTAATTTACTTTGGTATATATTTAGTATGGTAATGGATTCTAGAATAGTACCAAAACCACATGAAATATATATGTACATACCAAAATTATTTGAACAAGATTTTTATATGCATATAAGTGCAAGTTTATATAGAGTACTAATAGGTTTATTGATATCATTTTTAATTGGGTCTACTATAGGATTATTAATGGGATACTATAAAAATATTAATAAACTATTAAATCCATTAATATATTTTACATATCCAATACCAAAGACTGCATTACTTCCAGTGGTTATGACTATTTATGGATTAGGAGATGGATCAAAGATAACATTAATAGTTTTAATAACGGTATTCCAAGTAATCGTGTCGGTAAGAGATGCAGTATCAAATATACTAAGTGAGAACTATAACCCATTAATTAGTTTGGGAGCAACAAAGTTACAGTTATTTCGTCATGTAACCATTCCGGCAATTTTGCCAGAGATATTAACGAATATAAGATTATCTATAGGTACGGCTTTTTCTGTACTATTTTTTGCAGAGGCATATGGAACAAATGCTGGTGTAGGGTACTTTATACAAGATGCATGGACAAGGATTAACTATATAGAAATGTATTCTGGAATAGTTATATTAAGCTTTTTAGGATTAATATTATTTATACTAGTAGATTTTATTGAAAGTATAGTATGTAGATGGAAAGTAAAGATTTAAATGAAACTAT
>NZ_HG529393.1 GCF_000499525.1 Faecalimicrobium dakarense
TCGTTTTTTTTTATTATAGGCAATATTTATTGTGATTTAACTTCAATAATAAAAGCTTGAGTTTGAGGAGGTATACTCATTGTCATAATCGGAGAATGGTAAACAAAAACAACATCTCCTACCTCTAAATCATTTAAAGTAATTTCATTATAATTTTCATCCATGACTAAAGTAGCATCACTTGCGATTAAAACAGTAGCCGTATATATATTATTAATATCAGTGGCTATTGTGATGTAAACAACACCTGGCTGTATATTTTTATTTATTTCTACAATTTCACCATATTTAAAGTAACAGCATTTCATAATATAACTCACCCCTAAAAAATTCTAGTTAAATAAAATCTATAGTTTAAGTTATGTAGGACGATAAAATATGTTACTCAGTCAAAAAATAAAATAATGGGCTATAATATTAGTAAAATAGAATAATTAATATACTTTTAGATAGATATAGATTAATAAATGTTAATACCATGATAATATAATGATAAAATATATAATTAGTATAATTTCAAAAAGAGGAAGGTGATAAATATGGACTTAAGTAAAATAGAAGATATATTGAAATTTAATACGGATAGAACGAAATTTAACAGTGGATTTACTATGTATAAAAGAAATAGAATTATTAATGATTATTCAAAGATAGAAGGAGATAATGCTATATTTTACGCAACTATTATAGATGAATACCATAGACAAAATTATACTGCTATGATAAGTATCAACTTAAAAACCAGAGTAGTATCAAATATAAGTTGCGATTGTAGTGGTTCAATATCAAAAGATAATAAGGCTCAAATATGTCCTCATATTGTTGCAATAGCCCTTAATGGTGCTGATAATCTAAAAAAAGTAAAAATACAAGAATCTTATAATGAAGGAATAACAATAAATCCCCAAATAATGGTAAATATAACTCAGTCAAGAAATGGTCATATGGGAATGAATCTAAATATTGATGGAGTTGATAAAATAGAGTATAGAAGAATATTTAATTCTTTCAAAGAAAATAAAAAACTACACAGGCTTTCAAATGGGAACTATCTAGATTTAAAAGATGAAAATTTAGTACAAGCACTTAAATTAATAGATGTACTAGGAATATATAATGATTTTGAAAATATGAAAATACCTAATAATAAAGCAATGTATCTAGATAATTTTATAGAAGAAGAAAATATAGATTTTATAGAGGGTAGAAAGTATATAAGTAATGTAATTAAAAAGTTTAAAGGGAATCAAAAAATAGAATGTATAGTTCCAGAGAATTTAAATGCTAAACTTAGAGACTATCAAGTTAGTGGATTTGAATTTTTTACAACGCTATCAAATTATGAATTTGGATGTATACTAGCAGATGAGATGGGTCTTGGGAAGACTGTGCAGACAATAGCATTTTTACTATCTCAAATAAATAAAAAAAGTATAGTAATAGCTCCAACGGCACTAATATATAATTGGAAAAATGAGTTTGATAAATTTGCTCCATATTTAAAAATAGGAGTAGTTCATGGAAACAAAGTAGAAAGAGAAAAGATAATAAATAACATTAATGACTATGATGTTATATTAACAACTTACACAACTTTTAGAAATGATCTAGATAAATATGAAAATATAATTTTTGACTATTGTATTATAGATGAAGCTCAAAATATAAAAAATCCAGACTCAATTATTACAAAAACTATTAAAAGTATAAATGCCAAAGTTAGATTTGCATTAACGGGCACTCCGATAGAGAATAATTTATTAGAACTATGGTCAATATTTGATTTTATAATGCCAGGCTATTTATATAATAAAGAAAAGTTTAAGAGTATATTTGTAAATGGTGATAAAAGCATTAGCGAACTTAAAAATCTTATAAAACCATTTATGCTTAGAAGAACTAAAAAGGAAGTTATATCAGAGCTTCCAGATAAAATAGAGCAAAAGTTTTTTGTGCAGTTAGATAAAGACCATAGAAAATCTTATAATGGATATATAAAACTTATAAAAGAAAAAATAAAAGAAGATAATCAAAATAATATGAATATATTTTCTTACTTAACAAAAATTAGACAATTGTGTTTAGCACCAGAATTGATGGTTAAAAACTATAATGGTAAAAATTCTAAATTGGATACATTATTGGATATAATAAATGATTCAGGTGATAAAAAGATACTTATATTCTCTCAGTTTACAAAGGTATTAAGTATAATAGGGCAAAGATTAGAGAAAGAAAAAATTCCATATAGTTATCTAGATGGAAAAACTAGTGCAGAAGATAGGGTTAGATTAGTTGATGAGTTTAATAACAAGAATGATAACAAAATATTTTTAATATCATTAAAAGCAGGAGGAACGGGTCTTAACTTAACTAGTGCAAGTATGGTTATTCACTTTGATCCTTGGTGGAATCCTGCGGTTGAAAATCAGGCAAGTGATAGAGCCCATAGAATAGGTCAAAAAAATGTTGTTAATGTTATAAAGCTTATAGCTAAAGATACCGTTGAAGAAAGAGTAATTAGTTTACAAGAAAATAAAAAAGAATTAATAGAAGAAATTATAGATGGAAATTTAGATAATAGTAATACATTTAAGCATTTGTCTAAAGACGATATAATAGATTTATTTATATAAAGTGCTTTTGTAAAACTAGACTTTATATTTACCAATAATTCTATAATATACAAGAGAATTAATTAAATGATATAATTATTTTAACAAATAAGAATTTAAAGGAGTTTTTATACTATGTCATTTTTCAATAAGATAGCAGGTTATGGGTCAGTAGATAATCAATGTGATGAAAAAATAAGAGAATATTTACTAGATGATGAAGAAGTTATTATCGGATTTACATTTATAAGAGATTCTATAATACTTACTAATCATGGGCTTTATAGAGTAGATGTTCAAGGGTTAAGTGGGAAAAAGGTAGAAGTAAAGTTCTTCCCTAAGAAGAATATCAAAAGTATATCTTTTGAAACAGCATCAACAATGGATTTAGATGTTGATATAAAAATAGGGGTTGATGGAAATACCGTAGTTACTCAAAATACATCATACAATGCTCCTATATCATTTAAAGTACCTAAAGCCCAAACAGAAGAAGCTAAGCAAATAGTAAGACTTGTAAAAGAACATTATCTTTGTAAATAAGAAAAAAGAGATTGCAATTAATATTGCAATC
>NZ_HG529394.1 GCF_000499525.1 Faecalimicrobium dakarense
TTTGTGGATAAATATAATTTCCAACTACTAAATTTGAGCAACGAACCTGGTTTGTAGGTCGTTGGCGATATGAGTGAAGCAAATTCTTTATGACTTAAATTAATTAATATATATAGCATACCTATACTTGATACTTATTAAAGTTAAGATTAATTAGATTTCAAATGAATAAATAAACTTATTTTACAATTAAAGTTTATATAAAAACGAAACATAAAATTTAAAATATTGACAATGTTCGATATTGAAAGTAAAATGTAAATATAAAATCAAATTTCGACAAAAATATTCGTTTTTTATAAATTATCTAGAGAGGGAGTTTAACATTATGAAAAAGAAAGGTTATTATATATTATTTATACCGTGCGTAGTATTAGTAGCGTATTTTATGATAGTTCCTTTAATTGGTACTATATTACCTACATTCACTAATACGACAGATGGAATGTTCAGTGCATATACGTCATTTTTTAAAGATGAATATATGATGAGTATATTTATTAGAACTATAAAAATATCATTATTATCATCAATAATTTGTATGTTTGTAGGAGTACCAGTAGCATATTTCATATCAAGAACATCTAAAAAGTTAAGAGGATTATTTATTGCCTTAACAGTATTTCCAATCTTAACAAACTCTGTTGTTCGTTCTTTTGCATGGATGAGTATATTAGGAAAAAATGGAGTTATAAATAGTTTACTTATGAAGCTAAATCTTATAAGTGAACCATTATCTCTTTTATATACAGAAGGGGCAATCATAATAGGTACTGTATACATATTCTTACCACTTATGATTATATCTCTTGTTGGAGTTATGGAAAATGTTGAAAATGATTTATTAGAAGCTGCTGAAAGTTTAGGAGCGAATAAATTAAAAGCATTTTTCAAAGTTATATTCCCACTTAGTTTACCAGGTTTAATAGTTGGAACAGTACTTGTATTTACAGGTTCCTTAACAGCATATACAACACCTCAATTATTAGGTGGAAATAAAAATACAGTTTTAGCAACATTAATATATCAAAAGACTATGACATTAGGAGATTGGCAAGGAGCTGCAGTAGTAGCAACTATAATGATTGTAGTTACTTTAATAGTTATAAAAGGAATCAACTTCCTAGCATCAAGATTAGATAAGAGAGGTGTTTCTTAAAATGAAAAAGAATAAATTTTTAACGGCATTTGTTGTATTAGTATATATATTCTTGTTTGCACCATTAGCTATAATAGCTATGACAAGTATAGGGACGGAAAATTATATAGCATTTCCTCCAAAAGGATTTAGTTTACAGTGGTTTGCAAATGTATTTAAGTCACAAGCTTTCGTTAGCTCGATGATAACAAGCTTAACTATATCGGGTATCGCTACATTAGCAGCTTTAGTTATAGGTATGCCAGCAGCTTATGGATTAAGTAGATATGATTTTAAAGGAAAAGCAGCTATTAAAAGTTTCTTTTTCTCACCACTTATAATACCAGGTATAGTAGTTGGATTTTCACTATTCCAATTTTTATTAGTAAGATTAAACATTTCAGTAAATATGAGTTTATTTATTGGACATACGATAGTAATTATTCCTTACATTATAAGAGTTATAGGATCTAGTTTAGAAGTATTTGACTACTCAATAGAAGAAGCGGCGATGAGCTTAGGGTGTAAGAAATCACAAACTTTCTTTAAAGTAGTATTACCAAATATAACATCAGGAGTAATGGCAGCATTTATGCTAGCTTTTATAAATTCATTTAATAACGTTCCAGTATCAATGTTTTTAACTGGACCAGGTGTATCTACATTACCTATAACAATGATGAATTATGTTGAATATAATTACGATCCAACTGTATCAGCGTTATCAGTAATATTAATGATATTAACTATTGGAATTATGTACATCTTAGAAAAGACATTAGGTCTTAATAATTTCGCAGCTTAAGAATAAAGACTTGGAGGATAAGTAAAATGGATTTAATAAATTTACAAGGTATAAATGTTTCATACGATAAAAAAAATAACATACTAGAAAACCTAAACTTAAAGGTTAAAAAAGGAGAATTAGTATCTCTTTTAGGACCAAGTGGATGTGGAAAAACTACTACATTAAGAGTTGTAGCAGGATTTATAGAGCCAACAGCAGGAAAGTTTTTACTAGGTGATAAAGATTATACAAAAATACCTGTTCATGAAAGAAACTTCGGATTAGTATTCCAAAGTTATGCATTATTCCCACACTTAACAGTTGAAGAAAATGTAGCTTTTGGATTAAATATGAAAAAAGTACCAAAAAACGAGATAAAAGTAAAAGTTGCTGAGATACTAGAAACTGTGGATATGTCTCATTTAGCAAAGAGATATCCTAAAGAACTATCTGGTGGACAAAGACAAAGGGTAGCCATAGCAAGAGCTTTAGTTATAGAACCAAGTTTATTACTTTTAGATGAGCCGCTTAGTAACCTTGATGCTAAGTTAAGACTTAAAATGAGAGTTGAGATAAGAAAGCTTCAACAAAAACTTGGAATAACAACATTATTTGTTACACATGATCAAGAAGAGTGCTTTTCAATATCAGATAGAGTAGCAGTACTTAACAAAGGAGTTATAGAACAATTTGATACTCCAGAAAATATTTACTCAAATCCAGCGACTGAGTTTGTTGCAAGGTTCGTAGGATTTGAAAACTTTATTAACTTAAAGAAAGTTTCGGATAATACTTATGCTAATGAAAATGGAGTAGAATTTAAGGTTGATAGAGATAAAAATAAAGTAGATGCAAAGGCAACTATAAGACCAGACGATATAAAGATAGTTAATGAAGATTTAGAAAATACTATTGAAGGTACTGTAGAAATAAGAACTTTCTTAGGTAAGGCGTATCAATATGATGTTAAGACATCAATGGGTAGTATAATTGTAAATAGTGAAAATAGTGTTATATACGAAAAAGGAAATAAAGTAAAACTTCAATTACCATCAAATAAAATAGTTATACTATAAAATGTGCATAAAGGAGAATGACAATGAACAAGAAAATTGTAGCATTATTATTAACAGGAGTACTTTCAGCAACAGCTTTAGTTGGATGCTCAAAATCAGGAGGTTCAGCATCTGATAATAAACTTATAGTTTCAACTTGGGGATTAAATGAAGATGTATTAAAGAAAGAAGTATTTGAACCATTTGCAAAAGAACATGGTGTAGAAATAGTTTTAGAAGTTGGAAACAACTCTGAAAGATTAACTAAAATGAAAAACAATCCAAATTCAAATGTAGATATAACTTACTTAGCAGAATCATTTGCTGAAGAAGGAATAGAAGCAGGAATATTTGAAGAAATAGATTATACAAAAATACCAAATTCTAAAAATATAAATGAAAAAGCAAAGCATACTGTAGATAGAGGATTTGGGCCAGCCTATACAGTAAATAGTATAGGGATAGTAGTAGACCCATCAGCAGGAATAGAAATAAATTCATGGGAAGATTTATGGAAGCCTGAATTAAAAGGTAAAATAGCTATACCAGATATAACTACTACTAATGGTGCAGCAATGGTAAGTATAGCAGCAGATAAAGCTGGTTCTGATATAAAGAAAAATAATGGTGAAGATGCATTTAAAGAATTAGAAAAATTAAAGCCAAATGTTGTTAAAACTTATTCTAAATCATCAGATTTAGCTAATATGTTCTCAAGTGGAGAAATAGTAGCAGCAGTAGCATCAGATTTTGCTTATGAAACAATAGCAAAAGCTAAGCCAGGAGTTATAAATGTAATTCCAGAATCAGGAACTTACTTAAACTTTAATACAATAAACATAAACAAAAATTCTCAAAAGAAAGAATTAGCTTATGAATTTATAGATTACGCTTTAAGCCCAGAAGTTCAAGAAAGAACAGCTAAAGCTTTAAGTGAAGCACCAGTTAATAGTGAAGTTAAATTAAATGAAGAAGATGCTAAGAACTTAACGTACGGAAAAGTATTAGAAAATGCAAAAGTTATAGACTTTAAATTTGTAAATTCAATAATGGGAGAATGGGTTAATACTTGGAACAGAATAATGAACTAGTATTAAATAGGTGAAACTATGGAAGTACAATTAATTATAAAAAACTTAAATGTTTACAATAGTTATCTTAAAAAATTTATAAAGGGAGATGTTGTAATACATGAAGGTAAGTTTATCCATATTGGAGATAATTATGAAGATAGACTAACATCTAATCATATAATAGATGGTAATAATAGGTACATGATTCCAGGATTAATAGACATACACATGCATATAGAAAGCTCGATGACAATTCCTAGTGAATTTTCAAAGGCTGTCATAAAACAGGGGGTCACTACAGTTGTAGCTGACCCTCATGAAATTGCAAATGTTTTCGGTGTTGAAGGAATAAAAGAATTTTTAAAGGAAAAGAAAAGGTGGATATATTTTATGGAATACCAAGTTCTGTTCCATCAACAACTAAAGATCTAGAAACTACTGGGGGAGAAATAGGAGTAAAAGAGGTAAGAGAATTATTAAATTACGATAAAGTTTTATGCCTAGGAGAAGTAATGAACTTTAAAGATTTAATAGATGATAAAACTTCTAAAATAAACAATATAATAAACTACGTTAAATACAATAAAAAGAATATGCCTTTAGAAGGTCATTGCCCTAAAATAGAAGGAGTAGATTTATCTCTTTACTTATGTAGTGGAGTTAATGGAGACCATACACAACAAACTGTAAAATCTTTGGATGAAAAAATAAGAAATGGTATGTTTATAGAAGTACAACATAAATCTATGACTAAAGAAAATATAAATTACTTAATAGAAAATAATTTATATGAACATTTCTGTTTAGCAACAGATGATGTAATGGCAGATAAATTAATATATGGTCATCTTAATAAATTAGTTATAGAAGCTATGAATCTAGGAATGTCACCAGAAAATGCCATATACGTGTCAACATATACTCCAGCTAGAAGAATGGGATTACTTGATAGAGGAAGTATAGCTCCAGGAAAGATAGCAGACTTTATTTTGATTAGTAACTTAGAAGAATTTAAAATAGATGAAGTTTATAAAAATGGGGAAGAGCTATATAGTAGCTCAAATGGGTTAAAAAAGGAATATTTCAATAATAAAACTACTATAAAAAAAGAATTTTATAATAGCATAAAATTAGGTAAAATAACTAAAGAAGACTTATTAGTAAGAGTACCTAGTAACTTTACAAATAATGTTACATGTAGAACAATGAAAGTATATGAGAACACAACATTTACAAAGGAATGTGAGAAAACCTTAAAGATATATAATCAAATACTTCAGTGGGAAAATAATGATTGTGCATTAATAGCGGTATTTGAAAGATACGGAAAAAATAAAAATGTATCTTTTGGATTAGTAGAAGGTAGTATATTAAAAGAGGGTGCAGTTGCGACTACATGGGCTCACGACCATCATAATCTTATGGTGATGGGAAATAATGTAGATGATATGGTATTAGCTGTAAATAAAGTCATTTCATTAGAGGGAGGATATGTAGTATCTAATGAAGGTAACATATTAGCTAGTTTAAGTTTACCAATAGGTGGAATAATTAGTGATGAACCTATTGAAATATTAGGTGAAAATCTAAGTAAAGTAAGAAGTGCTATGAAAGATTTAGGATATAATCATATGAATGAGATAATGTCATTTAGTACATTATCATTACCTGTTAGCCCAGCGCTTAAAATAACAGATAAAGGATTAATAGATGTAATGGAAAATAAAATTGTTCCTTTGTTTAAAAATTAGAACTATAAAAATTAGACTATGTATATACATAGTCTAATTTAATATACCTATACTTTGGAGGATAATATGAATACAAAAGATAAAGTAACTTTATTAAAAAATATTACTATACTTACAATAAATGAAAATAAAGATATTATAGAAAATGGAGTAGTAGCATTTAAAGATAATAAAATAATTTATGTCGGAAATAAGAATATAGAATATGAATTAAAAAATGAATATGATGTTGAAATTATAGATGGAGAAGAAGGAATATTAATGCCAGGTATGATAAATTGTCACACTCATGTTTCGATGGTCCCATTTAGAAGTTTAGCAGATGATTACAAAGATAGGCTAAAAAGATACTTGTTTCCACTAGAGCAAAAACTAGTAGATAAAGAATTGACTTATATAGGCGCTAAATATGGTATAGCTGAAATGTTGTTAGGAGGAGTTACAACATTTTGTGATATGTACTATTTTGAAGACGAGGTGGCAAAAGCAGCTAAAGAAATGAATATGAGAGGCGTATTATGTGAAACTATAGTAGACTTTCCTTCACCGAACGCAAAAGAGCCATTTGGAGGGCTACAGTATTCAAAATGGTTTATAGAAAAATGGAAAGATGATAATTTAATAACCCCAGGTATAGCACCTCATGCACCTTATACAAATACTGATGAATCTTTAAAAGAAGCATATAATATAAGTAAAGAATACAATGTTCCACTAACTACTCACTTAGCAGAAATGGATTATGAATTAAATGAATACAAAGAAAAATACAATCTGACTCCAGTTGCTTATATGGATAGTCTAGGAATTTTAGATTCTAACTTTATATCGGCACATACTGTATTAGTTGATGATAATGATGTAGAGATTCTAAAGAAAAGAGATGTTAAAGTGTCTCATAATATAGGCGCAAATTCTAAAGGAGCAAAAGGAGTAGCACCTATTATAAAAATGAGAGAAAAAGGAATTGATATAGGATTAGGAACTGATGGACCAATGAGTGGAAATACATTAGACATAATAACTCAAATGTCTCAAGTCGGAAAAATACATAAATTATTTAATAATGATAGAACATTGATGCCATCAGTAGAATTAGTAGAAATGGCAACGATTGGTGGAGCAAGAGTACTTGGAATTGATAAAGAAGTTGGATCAATTGAAGTTGGGAAAAAGGCTGATTTAACTTTAATAGAAACAAATTCTGTTAATATGCAACCAATTTACGATTATTATGCAGCTATAGTATATTCATCAAATCCATCAAATGTAGACACTGTTATAGTAGATGGAAAAGTAGTGGTAAAAAATAAAAAGCTAGTGAGCGCAAATTTTAAAGAGATTAGAAAAAGCATTATAGACTTAAAAGAAAAAATAAATAATGTTGCCAAAACACTTTAAATTAGAAAAATAGATATTTGATTAAATCAGTATCTATTTTTTTATGGATTATAAACTGTATAATTTGTGTATAAATTATAATAAATACTAATTATTTGTAACTATCCATAATTTAGGATATACTAGATTATTGGATATTTAAGTTGATAAATATATTCTTACATAAGGA
>NZ_HG529395.1 GCF_000499525.1 Faecalimicrobium dakarense
TTGGATATTTAAGTTGATAAATATATTCTTACATAAGGATTAAAAGAGATAAAAGGGGGTTAAAAGTATGAGTGAAATAATCAAATCAAATAGAACAAAAGGAATAATATGTATAATAGCATCGGCATTAGGATTTGCTCTTATGTCTGCGTGTGTAAAATTAGCTGGAGATTTACCAAATTTCCAAAAAGTATTTTTTAGAAATTTAGTATCAGCATTAGTAGCACTATATTTAATAATGAAGCATAAAGGAAGCTTAACAGGTAAAAAAGAGAATAGGAAACTTTTAATTCTTAGGTCAGCTTTTGGAACACTAGGAGTTATTCTTAATTTTTACGCCATTGATAAATTAGTTTTATCAGATGCAAATATGTTAAATAAACTTAGTCCATTTCTTGTAGTAATACTTTGTGCAATATTCTTAAAAGAAAAAATAAATAAAGTACAAATAGGTTCAATTATAATAGCATTTATAGGAGCTTTGTTTATTATAAAACCTACATTTAGTATAGAGGTTATACCATATATAATAGGTGTTATGGGAGCTTTATTCGCAGCATCTGCATATACTTGCCTAAGAGCTATTGGAAATAAAGAAGAGTCTTATACAATAGTATTTTTCTTCTCAATGTTTTCACTTATTACAATTTTACCAGCATTTATATATGTATATGAACCAATGACTTTAGCTCAATTATCTTATTTAATTTTAGCAGGAGTATTTGCAAGCTTAGGACAATTTGGAATAACTTTAGCATATAGATATGCACCAGCTAAAGAAATATCTATATTTGATTATAGTAATATAATTTTCTCTGCAATTTTAAGTATATTCTTATTTAATCAAATACCAGATATGTTAAGTATAGTTGGATATTTAATAGTATTTTCTGCAGCATTTTATATATTTTTATATAATAAAAAATTAGATAAAATAGAAAATAGAAAATAGGTATAAAAAAGAGTTTGAATTAATTTAATTTATATAATAATATTGTTGTGTGGAAAATTAACTTAAAATAAATGATAAGGTGTGAATAAATGGACGATTTAAAAAAAGCGATTGATGAAATAACTAGTCAAGAAATAATTAAAATAGTTATAAGTAACAAAATGAACAAAGATGTTGAGTATAATAAAATAACATTTGGATTAAAAGAAAGTAATAAAGGAACATATTATCAAATAGAAAAGTATACTGACAAGCAGGTATTCCATGAAAATATTGATAAGAATGATTTAAAAAATAAAGTTTTAGAATATATATTATCTAACTATAAGAATTTAGCAGCATGGTCAAATGATAATACTTTTGATTTAAAAATATCTAAAAAAGGTAAAGTATTTTTAAGTAAAAAGAAGAGTGATAATGTAAAGATTGTAAACAAAGGACATAATAAAGAAAAAAATTATATTCTTAAAGAAGGTATGATAATTCAGCCTCTTATAGATTTAGGCGTATTTACTAAAGAAGGTAAAGTGGTCAATTCTAAGTATGATAAATACAAGCAAATAAATAGATTTGTAGAAATTATAGATGATGAAATTAAAAAAAATGATTATAAAGACCTTACTATACTAGATTTTGGATGTGGAAAATCGTATTTAACATTTGTTCTATATTATTATTTTGTAGAAATCAAAAAAATCAATGTAAAAATGATAGGCCTAGATCTTAAGGCTGATGTAATTAAAAAATGTAATGATATAGCCAAAAGATATAATTATGAAAATTTACATTTTGAAATTGGAGATGTAAATGGATTTAAATATAACAATAAGGTTGATATGGTAATTACATTACATGCATGTGATACAGCGACTGATTATGCTTTATACAATGCGATAAAGTGGAATAGTAAGATGATTTTCTCGGTTCCTTGTTGTCAACATGAGTTTAATCATCAGATGAAAGCGAAGTCTTTAGATATATTAACTAAATATGGTATAGTTCAAGAAAGAGTGGCAGCACTTATGACTGATGCAGCTAGAGCTAACTTATTAGAAAGTGTTGGCTATAAAACTCAGCTTTTAGAATTTATAGACATAGCACACTCTCCTAAGAACATATTAATTAGAGCTTCAAAGAGTAATATATCTAAGGACAAAAAGGAAAAATCATTAAATGAGGTTAAAACTTTAATGGACCAATTTAATTTTAATCCTACATTATTTAACTTGTTAAAAGAAGATAATTTGATTTAATATATAAAACCCTGTAGCTATAAAAAATTAGTTACAGGGTTTTTATCTATATTAATTCAATTGATATTTTTAGTATATATCCTTCTTTATTTGCAGAAGTTAATTCGTTTAAAATTTCTTTTATATAAGAATGATTTCCTATTCTTAGATTATTTTTGCTTATATAATCATACATTTTATCAAAGGTAGATTCTACTGTTACATAATAGCCTTTATGATATCCAACTAAATATAGACCTTTTTTCTTAATATACATTTTAGAAGTAGGGATATTTTTATCTACTAATTGCAAGGTGTGTTCACGCTCTAGTTTATATCCGTTATCTGTATGAGCAATGTCTAATAATAAGCACATTGAGTCACTAAGATCATAGTGGTGAACATACTCACTAAGATTATCTTTAATAATTTCATACATATCCTCATCAGTAGAAACTTTTAGGGATCTACCTAAAATATAGTATTCTTCATCATGATATTCAATATTAAATGTGGAAAAGTCAATATCAGAAGCAAACCTAATTTTATCAACTCGATTTTGTAGTGTATATTGAAGATTTTTTAACTTATTAATCTCTTTATCAATAGCATTAATTTTATCTACAAAAATTTCTTCTATTTGTTTAGGTGTACGATTATCTAAATGATATTTTATTTTAGATAATGGCATACCTAAATCCTTCATAATAGATATAAAGTAAAATAATGTTAATTGTTCATGGGAGTATAATCTATATCCGTTATCATCAAAAGCTTCAGGTTTTAAAAGACCTATATCATCATAATGAAACAATGTATGCTTTTTTACATTACAAAGTTTAGCAAATTCTCCTGTTGAAAGGTACCTTAATTTTTTTCTCATATTTTAAAATCTCCTATTGACTATAGTGTTACCCTATACCTTATTATATCATAATAGAAGAAAGAAAATTCAAGAGATTAAAGATATAAATAATTAGTTTTTAGTCAAGAATCAATATTTATGAAAGAAGGGAATATTTAAATGGATAATAAAAATGTTGCACTAGGAAGTGGAAGCATTGGTAAGTTGCTATTAAGCTTAGCAGTTCCAACAATAGTCGCACAAATGGTGAACCTATTATATAACATAATAGATAGAATATATATAGGTAGAATGGTAAGCGGAGATCTAGCAATGGCAGGTATTGGGATAGCAATGCCTATAATAATGTTAATTTCTGCATTTAGTGCATTAATTGGTAATGGTGGAGCTCCATTAGTGGCTATTAAAATGGGAGAGGAAAATAATGATGAAGCTGAAAAAATAATGAGTAATAGCTTCTCTGTTCTTATTATAATATCAATAATTTTAACAACAATATTTTTAGCTTTCAGAGAACCAATACTTTGGGCATTTGGGGCGAGTGAAGCAACTATAGGTTACTCGATGGACTACTTAACAATATATGTTATGGGTACTATATTTGTACAAATATCATTAGGTATGAATCCGTTTATCAATACTCAAGGTTTTACAAAGATAGGAATGTATACCGTATCTATAGGAGCTATAATAAACATAATTCTTGATCCTATATTTATATTTGGATTAGATATGGGAGTTAAAGGTGCGGCACTTGCTAGTATAATAGCACAGGCTGTTTCTGCAATATGGGTATTAAAGTTTTTAATTGGGAAAAAGAGTATTTTAAAAATTAGAAAAAATACTTAATGCCAAGTAAGAAAGTAATATTACCTGTTTTAGCTTTAGGTATAGCGCCATTTATTATGCAAAGTACAGAGAGTATAGTTTTGATTAGTTTAAATAATCAATTATCAAAATTTGGTGGAGATCTAGCTGTTGGTGCTATGGCTATAATGAGTAGTATAATGCAGATGATTACGCTCCCACTTATGGGGCTTACTCAAGGTGCGCAACCAATAATAAGCTATAACTATGGAGCTAAAAGCTTAGATAGAGTTAAAAAAGCATTTAAGTTATTACTAATAAGTTGTTTATCATACTCAGCAATCGCGGTTACTTTAATAATGTTATTCCCGTCTGTGTTTGTAAGTATATTTAATAATAAACCAGAACTTGTTGAAGTTACATCATGGGCTATGAGAATATACTTCCCAGGTATGGCAATATTTGGAGCACAGATAGCTTGTCAACAAACATTCTTATCATTAGGTCAAGCGAAAATATCTTTATTACTAGCATTACTAAGAAAGATAGTATTATTAGTTCCTTTAATATTTATACTACCAGCTATATTAGAAAATGGATTCCAAGCAGTATTACTAGCTGAGCCAATTTCTGATATTTTAGCAGCAACAACAACTTTAATTTGTTTCATGAAGTTTTATAAGAAAACACTAAGCTCTAATCTTGAAGCTCAACAAGAAATATAAAAATATATAAGAGAATATATCTTAATGGTTTAAACATTAAGGTGTATTCTTTTTTTTATGCCTTATAAAAATTTAATTTATAAAATTAAAGAAATGATTTATACTTGTATTATTAGTTTCAAAAAAATTAGACAAATAAAGTTTATCATATTGTCATAAAAGTTAATCAATTTTACAAAGCTAATTGAAAAATAGTATAAAACATTATAAATTTTATTAGTGAATTATTGAATTCAATGGAATTATAAGGGGGATAATGTTTTATATGTCGATTATGGAAGATATAAAAAAGCTAAAGGATAAACTAGAATTTGAGATAGAACAATGTGATTTAGCAAAATTAACACATAGTAATATAGTTGGAATAAGTCAAGAATTAGATAAATTAATTATAGAGTATATGCAAATGGAACAGGATAGTTTTACATAGAAAAAATAATATGAAAAGTTCTAACAGGCAATATAATATGTTTTACCCAAAATGTCGTTAATAGGCGATTTATCAAAAAAAATAATCGTTTTTGTAAGAAATATTGATTATTTATATAAAAAAACTTAAAATTTATATGATGGGTTATTATATAAAATATTTGTTTATAAAATTAATATAGATAATAATAAATTAAAATAAAATCGGGAAATATAGTATAAATTAATACTTATAAATATTTGTATAGATAGAATTCATTATATTGGTGAATTCTATTTCTGTCATTACATATATTTTACATTTATTGGAAATGGAAAGTATATGTAATGTCAGAAATAGAAAATTAAACTTTGGTTGGTGGGGGAGATATGTACAATATAGCAATTTGTGAAGATGAAATAATTCAAGCGAATCAATTAGAACGTCTATTTAGAAAATACGAAAAAAATGAAAATGTAGTATTTAATATAGATAAATTTTCATCTGGAGAGCTATTGATAGATAACGGGTATGATAAATATGATATTATAGTGTTAGATATAAAAATGGAGAAAATCAATGGAATAGAAGTTGCTAAAATAATTAGAAAAACTAATGAAAACATTAAGTTAATGTTTGTAACAGCAATGGAAAAGTATTGGCCAGAAGGATACAATGTAAATGCTTTTAGGTATATAGTAAAACCAATAGACGAAAATAAGTTTTATGAAGAAATAAATAATATAATCAACGCAGTTAATAAAACAAAAGCTTTTATAACTATTAATAATGATGGAAATTTAAAAACTATATCAATTAATAATATAAAATATTTAGAAATACTACATCGGAAAGTTCATATAAATACAATCTCAGGGGTATATACTAGTAATCAGACATTAAGGTATTGGAATAAGAAATTATATTCTTATGGATTTGCAAATCCTCATAGTAGTTATTTAGTTAATATGAAATATGTAACGGGAATATCTAAGGAAAAAGTAACACTATTAGATGGAGAGACAATATACGTTTCACAGAGAAAATATAAAGATTTCAAAAATAGATTTATAAAATATATAGGTCAAATATAGATTATAAAAAATTCACCTTATACAGGTGATTTTTTATTTTAAAGGGGGGAGTGCTACAATATGAAAAAAAAGAAATTAGAAAGTACACCATATATGTTTATTATGGCAACTTGTATAGTATTTATAGTTATACTCTCAACAAGCTATATTTTAAGGATAAATAAAATTCATGTTAGTAATATAAATGAAATATATAGAATAGTTGAAGGATCTAAAAAAGAAACTATAAAGGAAATTATAGATAATACTATAAATGAAATAGATATTGAACGAGAATATACATACATTGAATCTAAAAAATCTATTAAAGGATTAGAGAAAATAGTAGAGGTATTGTCAGGAGAAGATTTAAAAGATTACATTAAAGAACTACCTAGTGTAGAATCATTTATTTGGGACAAAGAACAATCAAAAGTAGTTTATTCTGAAAATACAATTATAAATGAAGAAGTTATAAAGAACAATGAAGATTTAGAGAATTATTTGAAAAATTACGAATTTTATATAGATAAAGAATTAAAAAATTCTAAGCAATTACTTATACTAGGAATATCAAAAGAAAATTTTGAGAAAAAAACAAAAAGTATAATAGAAAGAAAAATAAGAAATACAAAATTAAATGATAATAAATATATATCGATAAAAGAAGTAGTAAATTATGATGGAGGATATAATTATGCAAAAAATATTGTAAATCCATATGATAGAAGTTCAGAGGGCAAATATAGATCAACAAATGATAAAGATCATAGTGGAAATTTAATCTTTAAAGAAGAACTAGAAGGAATAAAAAAATATGGAGAAACATTTTATAATATTTACTATGACTATCCTTATGATGTTTCTTATAAAAAAGATAAAAGTGAAAAGGATAAAGATATTGTTTACTCAAAATTATATCCAGAATATAATTGGATTATATCTACATCAACAAGCATAGATGATATAAAAGATATTCTTTATCAGGAGATAAAATCTTTTGAAAAAGATGTAAGATATCAAATCAGCATTACTATAGTAACAGCTATATCATGTTTTATTATAGCAGGAATACTTGCAGTTACTATTTATAATTCTAAAAAACTAAGGCAAAGAGAACTGGATAAACAAAAAAGCAAAATCATATTACAGCATTATAATATATTAGAGAACAAGTATGATCAAACAAAACAAGTTATACATGATATAAAAAATCATTTAATATGTATAAAAGGATTAGCAAAAGAGCTAGATGTAAAAAAAGTAATTGAATATGTAGACAGTATAAATACGGATATAAGTCAGTTATCTCATTCTACTATAACGGGAAATAGATTAGTAGATATTATTATAAATGAAAAAACATTGCTTATGAAAGAAAGTAATATAAACTTTACTCATGAAATACAAAATATAAATATGAATTTCATATCAGATAAAGATGTATGTACTATAATAACTAACCTATTAGATAATGCTATTGATAGTTGTAAAAAAAGTGAATCTAAAAACATATTATTAAAAATCCATTGTTTTAATAATAGTTTTATTATTATAAAACTTATAAATAGTTGTGATGAAGGCCCTATGTTTAAACTAAACAAATTTATTACAAGCAAAAAAGAAGATGAATTTCATGGTTATGGTATAAGAAATATTAATAAATCTATAAAAAGATATTCTGGAAATTTAGACTGGGAATACAATGAAAAAAATAGAGAATTTCATATGGTTATAATGATACCTATTGAAGTAGATAGAAATAATCAGTAAAAATGCTTAATATAAATTTTATAAATATACATAAAGCAAAATTGTGTAACATATATATATAACAAAGCATATATAAGTTATATACACTATTGAATTTAGTTAGAAATATAATTATATATTGCTAAAATTTCAATAAAGGTATATAATAAATAATACAAATAAATAAGATTCCCTTGAAGGGGAGTAGCTTTCACGAAAGTGATAATCAATCGTCATTTCGGATGTATAGATCCCGGTTGATTAGCGAGTACATAAGCTTGTTAGCAAGACCTTCTAAGTAGATTAAAATTCTACTTTGGAGGTCTTTTTTATTTTCAAAAATTTATAAATTAAAATAAATATAAAAAAATTGGAGAAAATAATTATAGAAAAATTGGAGGATGATTATGTTTTATAAAAAAGAGTTTAAAGATGTAGTAAATTTACTTGGAAGTAATACAAGTGGATTATCAGAAACAGAAGCTAAAACCAGATTGGAAAAGCATGGATATAATGAGTTGGAGGAAAAAGGTAAAACACCAACATGGAAATTATTTGTAGATAGTTTTAAAGATCCGCTAGTTATAATTCTTTTAATTGCAGCTTTAGTTCAAGTGTTCTTAGGAGAGATGGTTGAGTCAGCAATAATATTTACAGTTTTAATACTTAACTCTGTATTAGGAGTTGTTCAAACTAGAAAAGCAGAAGGTTCACTTGCAAGTTTAAAGCAACTATCGGTTCCAAATGCTAAGGTAATAAGAGACAATAAAAAAGTTACAATACCATCAAGAGAATTAGTACCGGGAGATATAGTTATTTTAGAAGCAGGAGATTATGTACCTTCAGATGGTAGAATAATGGAAGCTCAAACTTTCAAAGTTGTAGAAGGTATGTTAACTGGAGAGTCAGAACCAGTACTTAAACATGAAGAAAAAATAGACAAAGAAGTTCCACTAGGTGATCAAAAAAATATGGTATTTAGTGGTTCTATGGTAGTATACGGAAGAGCTACGTATATTGTAACTGAGAGTGGTATGAAAACTGAAGTTGGTAAGATAGCCAACTTACTAGAAAATGCTGAAAGTAAGCAAACACCACTTCAGCATAAGTTAGATGATTTTGGGAAGAAGCTTGGAGTAGGAATAGTTATATTAGCAGCCATAATATTTGGAGTTCAAGTATTTAGAGGTGCTGAGTTAATTGATTCATTTATGTTTGCAATAGCAATAGCAGTAGCGGCTATACCAGAAGCATTATCTTCAATAGTTACAATAGTTTTAGCAGTTGGAACTAATATAATGGCAAAAAAACAAGCTGTAATAAGAAAATTACCAGCAGTTGAAACTTTAGGCTCAACAAGCGTTATATGTACTGATAAAACAGGTACACTAACTCAAAACAAAATGACAGTAGTAAATTCTTATATGTATGGAATTAAAGAAGGTATATTAGATGAAAATATATCTGGTAAAGAAGTAGCGCTAGATAATATGGCAAATCAAGAGTGGGATTTATCTTTAGCATCTATACTATGTAATGACTCAGATGTAACTAATGAAGGTGTAGAAATAGGAGATCCAACTGAAGTAGCTCTTATAAATTATGCAGATAAAAATAATTTAGATTATAAAAAGCTAAGAGAAAAATATAGTAGATTAAATGAATTACCATTTGATAGTGATAGAAAACTTATGTCTACTATAAATAAAGTAGATAATGAAATAGTAATGTTTACTAAAGGAGCTCCAGATATAGTATTTAGTAGATGTAAGTATGCACTAAATAATGGAGAAATAGTACCAATAAGTGAAGAAATAATAAATAAATATAAAAGTATAAATGAAGAATTTTCAAATAAAGCATTAAGAGTTCTAGCATTTGCTAGCAAAGGTATAAAAGATGAAAACTTTGTACCATCAATTGAAGATGAATGTGATTTAACTCTTATAGGTATAATGGCAATGATAGACCCTCCGAGAGAAGAGGTATATGAAGCAGTAGCTGAAGCTAAAAATTCAGGTATAAAAACTGTAATGATAACAGGCGACCATAAGACAACGGCAGCTGCAATAGCAAAAGATATAGGTATTATGGTAGATGGAGATTTAGCACTTACAGGTCAAGAACTAGATGCTTTAAGTGATTTAGAGCTAGATGAAAAATTAGAAAAGATATCAGTATATGCTAGAGTTTCGCCAGAAAACAAAATAAGAATAGTAAAGGCATGGCAAAGAAAAGGTAAAGTTTGTGCTATGACAGGAGATGGGGTAAATGATGCTCCAGCTTTAAAACAAGCAGATATAGGTATTGGTATGGGTAGTGGTACTGAAGTTGCAAAAGATGCATCAGCTATGGTATTACTTGATGATAACTTCTCAACAATAGTAAATGCTGTTGAGGTAGGTAGGACAGTTTATAATAATATAAAAAAATCAATAACATATCTTTTCTCAGGTAACTTAGGAGGGATAATAGCTATATTATTCGCGGTAATGGCTGACTGGGCAAATCCATTTACAACATTACAATTATTATTTATCAACTTAGTAACAGACTCATTACCAGCAATAGCACTTGGGCTTGAGAAACCAGAAAAAGGTGTTATGAATAATCCTCCTAGAGACCCTAATGAAAGTATATTAGCAGGAGGAACATTAAAAACTGTATTAGTTAGAGGTAGTATAATAGGTATAGTTACAATAATAGCTCAGTATATAGGTATGAAACATTCACCAGGGTTAGGTACAGCAATGGCTTTTGCAACACTTACTTTATCTAGAATACTACAAACATTTGCATCAAGATCTAATAGTGAGACTATATTTAAATTAGGAATCACAAGTAATAAATATGCATTAGGTGCAGTTGTTATATGTTTATGTATGTTCTCAGTAACATTAATACCATTTATGAGAGATATATTTGCTATTCCACAATCATTTGAATTAACAAGTGCTGTTACATGTTTTGTTTTAGCAATAGTTGCAGGTTTATCAATGGAAATAAGCAAATCAATAACAAAATAATATTATATAAAAAAATAAGCAGAAGTATTTTATCTCTGCTTATTTTTTATGTGTTTATAAATTAACTGTTTCAGTAAATAAGTAAGTTAGCTATAATATTTATAAATGTAGGATAACTTTACTTATAAATAAAAACATATAGAATTTAATAATATAATGATAATTTATAATTAACAAAATACAAAACTAGAAGGGACATAAATATGAATATAGCAATAATGGCTTGTAGAAAATTAGTATCTAAATGCTCTGGTTCAGGGTGCTTTAAAGCATATAATAATTCAGAAAAAGCTTTTGAGATTTATAAGGATAAAAGCTGTGAACTTAGTAGTTTCTTTTACTGTTCAGGATGTAATGAAACAATTACACATGATGAGGATTGGAGTCATAAAATTAATCAGCTTAAAAATAACAATGTAGAGATAATTCACTTGGCTTATTGTATTAAAGTAGAATGCAAACATTATGAAAAACATGAAGATATGCTATCTAAAGAAGGATTTAAAATAGTTCATGGAAGTCACTAAAATATAAATAAACAATATTTTTTGTTGTTTACTTATCATAAATTAAGTATAAAACAAATAAAAATAATATAAGTATTTATTATAAGGATGAGAGGATATCGATAATGAAATCTATAAAGATATGTATAGGTAGTGCATGTCACATCAAAGGTTCAGAAGAAGTTATAGAAATATTTAAGAATTTAATTAGTAAATATAATCTTGAAGATAAAGTTGAACTCCTTGCATCATTTTGTTTGGGTAAATGCACAAAAGCAGTTTCAGTTATGAGGTGGGATGGAGAAATTTTATCTGTATGCAAGGAAAATGCAAAAGATATATTTGAAAAAAATATAATGCCATATATTTAAAGGGGGGATTTATTTGTGGTTTGTCAATTTTTCTAAAACAAATTGCAAAAACTGTTATGCATGTGTAAGAGTATGCCCTGTAAATGCAATTAGAGTTAAAGATGAAAAAGCTAGAATTATTAAAGAAAGATGTATAGTATGTGGAAGATGTTCAAAGGCATGTCCACAAAATACTAAAGGAATTAGATCGGAAAAAAGTATAGTAAAACATTTCTTAAAAAGTAAAGAAAAAGTAGTAGCATCTATTGCTCCTAGCTTTATATCTACATTTGGGGAGAATAGTTCAAAGATACCTAATGCACTTAAAACGCTAGGATTTGATTATGTGGAAGAAACAATATCAGCTGTAGATCCTATAATAAAAGAATATAATATATATGCAAATAAAGATGAAGAAAATACATATATAACAAGTTTTTGCCCATCAGTTAATAATCTTATTCAAAAACACTATCCAGAAATTATAAATAATTTAATACCAGTTGTATCTCCATTTATATGCCATGGAAACATGCTAAAAGAAAAATATGGTGAAGATGTAAAAGTAGTTTTTATAGGACCATGCTTAGCTAAAAAGGTAGAGGCATATGACAATGAATCTATAGATGCAGTACTTACATTTGAAGAATTAGAAAAATGGATTAAATCAGAAAATATAAATTTGAAAGAGTTAGAAGAAAGTGCATTTAATAATATATCACTTCATAAACGATTATTTCCAATAGTAGGCCAGCCAATTAAAGACATTAGTAATCAAGATACTAAAAAAAATATTATATCAGTAGATGGAATAGAAGAATGCATTCAGATTTTAGAGTCCATAAAAAGAGGGAAATTTAAAAATACATTACTTGAAATGAGTTGTTGTAGACATAGTTGTATAGGTGGATCTGGAATGCCTGAAGATGGTATAAGCTGTTATGAACGTAAACAAAATCTTAGTAAATATGCAAATAATTTGTTAATTAAAAATAAAGAAGGAATAAATGACGAAAATAATTATCTATCAAAGATATGTGTACATAAAGAATTTCAATCATTAAATATACCACTTAGAATTCCAAGTGAAGAAGAAGTAGAAGAAATACTTAATACTATGGGAAAATATAAAAAAAGTGATGAATTAAATTGTGGTAGTTGTGGATATAAAACTTGCAGAGAAAAGGCAGTAGCAGTATACAACAACATGGCAGAAATAAATATGTGTATGCCATTTATGAGAGAAAAGTCAGAAAACATAACAAATATAATTTTTGACACAACCCCTAATATGATAGTAATAACTAATAAGGATTTAGATATTATTCAGTTAAATCATGCAGCTAGAAAATTTTTTAATATGGAAAGGGAAGTAGTAAAAGGACTACCAATAGTAATGTTTTTGGAAGAAGAAAAATTTTATAATGTAAAAAATAATAACAAAAATATATATAAAGAAAAAGTAACTATTAAGCAATATGATTCAACTATTATACAAAGTATAATTTGGGTAGAACAGAGTCAACTTATGATATGGATTGCAGATGATATTACTAGAAATGAGTATATTGAAAAGAAACTTCAAAATATGAAAATAGATGCTATTAATATGGCCCAAAAGGTTATTAATAAACAAATGACTGTAGCGCAAGAAATTGCCAGCCTTTTAGGTGAGACGACAGCTGAAACTAAAGTTACTTTAACTCAGCTTAAAAATCTTATTCAGGAGGAAGAGGAAAATATATAATGGAATTTTTTATAGATTTTGCAAGTGGTAGTTTAAATAAGTATGGAGAAGAGTTATGTGGAGATAAGGTTGAGTTTTATAATGGAGAAGATAGTTTTATTGCAGTATTATCTGATGGCCTAGGAAGTGGTGTTAAGGCAAATATACTAGCAACACTAACATCAAAAATAGCTATCACTATGTTAAAAGAAGGTTTACCAATTGAAGAGGTAGTAGATACAATTATTCATACACTACCAGTATGCTCTGTTAGAAAACTAGCCTATTCTACCTTTACAATTATAAAGATAGATAAAGATGGAATGGCATATGTGGTTGAGTTTGACAATCCAAGTATATTTTTTCTAAATGATAGACATATAAAAAAATTAGAATGGGACACTATAGAAATAAATGGAAAAAAAATAAAGGAAAGTAAATTTAAATTAGAAGAAAAGGATGTTCTTGTATTTGTAAGTGATGGTGTTATTCATGCAGGCGCAGGAATAGTATTAAACCTAGGATGGAAATGGGAAGATATAGACAAATACTTAAGACAATACACAAACAAAGATATGTCAGTTAAGATAATTACTAATATGCTATTAGGAGCATGCGATCAACTTTACATACAAAAGCCGGGGGATGATGCAACTGTAGCCACAATAAAAGTCATTAGACCAAAGAAAGCCACTTTATTTTCAGGGCCTCCTATAGACTCTAATATGGATAAAAAAGTAGTAGAGGAACTTATGAATACTGTTGGTAAAAAGATTGTTTGCGGTGGTACAGCAGGTAATATAGTAGCTAGAGAATTAGGTGAAAATATAAAAGTAAGTTTTGAGGTAATCGATAAAGAGGTACCTCCCATGGGATATATAAAAGGAGTTGATCTTGTTACAGAAGGTGTATTAACAATAAAAAAGGCAACAGAAAAGTTAGAAAAGCTTAAAGTAGCAACAGATTTAGATTTTATTTATAAAGAAGATGGAGCATCTAAACTTGCTAAAATACTATTTGAGGATTGTACACATATAAAAATGATTATTGGAAGAACGATTAACCCTGCACATCAGAATCCAGATTTTCCGAATGAACTGAGCATAAAATTATATGTATTAAATGAGCTTAAAAAAGTACTTTTAGATTTAGGGAAAATCGTAGAAATTGAATATTATTAAGATATATAAAGGGTCTAATATTTAAATATTAGGCCCTTTATATTTTTACAGTATACAAAATATTATTCTACGGCATAGTTATAAACTATTAAATATAGTATAATTATTTAGAGAAAATAAGGGGAATTTGTCTAAAAGGAGTAAAAAATGATAAAAATAAATAAGTACAAAATTGTACTCATTGCAATATTATTTATATCATCAATTTCAATAAATAGTATATATGCATATGACAACATAACTTTTAAAAATATTAATATTGAAGATGGTCTATCTCAGTCTACGGTACAAGCAATACTTCAAGATAGCAAAGGTTACATATGGCTAGGAACAAATGATGGGCTTAATAGGTATAATGGTTATGATATGAAAGTTTATAAAAATGATGATAGTGAAGAAAGTATATCTGATAATTATATATTAAATATAGCTGAAGATAAAAAAGGTAATGTATGGATTTCAACTTGCTATGGGTTAAGCAAAATCAATATTAACAGTGGGAAAGTAAAAAATTATTATGATGATAAAGATAATGGAAACTTATCTCATTATTATACTAGTTCCATTTTGATAACTGAAAAAAATGAAGTGTTAGTCGGAACATCTAATGGAATAAATATTTATGACGAAGAAACAGATAGCTTTAAAAGAATATTAGATGAAAAAGGTGATATAACTAGTCAAGATATATCTAATATGAAAATTGATATAGAAGGTAATATATGGATAGCAACAAGAGATGGATTAAATAAGATTAATATAAAAAATAAAAAAATAGATAAATATTATTCTGGACGTGAAAATGGTATAAGTGGAAATGATGTATATGGGCTTCTTAGTGATAAAAATGGGTATATATGGGCATCTACCAGGGGGTATGGACTAAATAAAATAAATATAAAAACTAATGAAATAACAATATATAAACATGACGAGAAAGATAATAAATCAATACCAGAAGACTATACTAGAAATATGCTTCAAGATAAAAGAGGAGATATATGGATAGGAACTGATAATGGGTTGGCCAGATATATAGCTAAAGATGATAATTTTATAACGTATACAAATAAACAGCATGATGCTAACAGTTTAATAAACAATACTGTATATACAGTTATAGAAGATAAGAGTGGGTTAATATGGGTTGGAACTTATGCTGGAATAAGTATATTTGATCCAAGTCATAAAATTAGCCATTATAAAAATGATCCGTTTAGCACAAATTCTCTTAGTGATAATGTAATACACGGAATTTATGAAGATGAAGAAGGATTGGTATGGGCTGGGACTAAAGATAATGGTGTAAATATAATAAATATAAAAAATAATGAAGTTAAACATATAAATAAAGGTGATACTAAATTCGATTTAAATAGTAATTCAATAAAGGTTATAACAGGAAAAGATAATACTATTTGGATTGGAAGCAGAGAAGGATTAAATAAAGTAAATAAAAAAGATATGACTGTAAAATCCTATACTACTAAAGATGGACTAGTAGGAAATAATATAAAGAGTTTACTTTTAGATAGAAAAGGATATTTATGGATTGGAACTCCTGATGGTCTTAGCATTTTGAATACGAAAGACGATAGTATAACAGATTTAACCCCAATACTTAAAGATTATGGAATAGATGATATATATATTGAAGAAATTTATGAAGATAGGGATGGCGTTTATTGGATAGGTACATTTATAGGAGGGGGATTAATAAAAATAGATCCCAATTCTACTAGTGAGCCATTAAAGAATTACAAAAATACTGATGGAGAAAATGGAAGAAATAATAATAATATAAATACTATAAGGTCTATAGTAGAAGACAAATATGGGTACTTATGGATAGGAACTAATTACGGATTAAATAAATTTGATAAAACTACTGGAAAATTTACTACATATACTCAAAAAGACGGGTTAGCTAATAATACAGTTTATGGAGTTTTATTAGATAATAAGAATAACCCTTGGGTTAGTACAAATAATGGAATATCAAAACTAGATGTAAATACAAAGGAATTTAGAAATTTGAGCATTGTAGATGGATTACAAAGTAATGAATTTAATGGTAAGGCAGCTTATAAAGGTAGAAATGGAGAATTTCTATTTGGTGGTATTAATGGGTTAAATATTTTTAATCCAGATGAAATTGTAAACTTAGAATATTGTCCAGATGTTGTTTTTGACGATTTAGAAGTACAAGGAAAAGAATATAAAAATATAAATAATAAGGTGTTTAGATATGATGAAAACACAATAAGAATAAAGTATTTTATACCAGATTATAAAAACAATAAAAATATACAATACCAATACAAAATGGAAGGGTTAAATGATAAATGGATTCTAGTAAATAATAATGAAGCTATATACTCAGATTTAGATCCTGGAGAGTATACATTTAAAATAAAAGCTAGAAATCAAAATGGTGTTATGGGAAAAGAAAGTATCCTAAAATTTACAATAAATCCTCCATTTTGGCAAAGTCAAGCGGCTATTGTATTATATGCACTTATAATTATTATTTTAGTTTATAGAACTACAACTAAAGTAAAAAGGTTAGATGTACTAGTAGAAAAAAGAACTAAGCAATTAAGAGATGAAATGAAAAAAAATAACAAGCTTTTAAACCAAGTTATAAAGCTTGAAAAAAATAAAAATAATTATTTTATAAACTTGTCTCATGAACTTAGAACTCCTTTAAATGTAATTAATTCAATAGAACAATTAATTACAGAACTTAATAAGTCTGAAAAAGGAATAAGCAAAGATAAACTATCTCATTATATGGATGTATTAAAGAAAAATTCAAAAAGACTATTGAATTTAATAAATAATATAATAGATACTAATAAAATTGAACATGGAAACTATAAAATTAATTTAGATAAATATGATATTGTGTATATAGTTGAAGAAGCTGCATTAGGTTTAAAGGAATATATTGAATCTAGGGAAATTGAGTTAATAATAGATACAGATGTAGAAGAAAAATATATAATTTGTGATGAAGATGAAATAGATAGATGTATCGTTAATTTAGTTAGTAATGCTGCAAAATTTACACCAGAAGGTGGAAAAATTACAGTTGATATAAGTGATTTAGGAGATAAAGTTAAAATAAGTGTAAAAGATACTGGAATCGGAATCGATGAAAAATACCACAAATCTATATTTGATAGATTTAATCAAGTTATTGATCCAGATTCTGAGACAAAAGGAGGAAGTGGTTTAGGACTTACTATAACAAAGCATATAATTGATCTTCATAAAGGTGAGATATATGTAAAAAGTAAGAAAGATAAAGGTAGTGAGTTTATAATTATACTTCCAAATACTATAGAAAAAATTTAATAATAAACAATAAAAAACTTGTGTTTATAAAATGCAAGTTTTTGTTTTTTTATAGTAATTATTTGAAAATTATTTTTTATTATGTGATATTAATATATAATTAAAATATACATACACTTAAAATAGAGGGGAAATTAATTAATGAGGCTGTTTTTTAATAAGTTAGATGAGCATATTTTGGTAATGAATAATGATGGAGATATAAAATTTTGTAATGATAAATTATTATTAAAATTACAATATGAAGAAAAAGAGATATCCAATATAAATATATCTAATATATTATTCGGTCAAAATAACTCCATAACAGAGTTATTAAAATATAAAAATAAAGGGAAAATAGATTTGAACTTATATTCAAAATCAAACAAAATAATATCTATGAGTTGTAAAATAATTGAAGACATATACAATAATGAAAGTTTGATTTTTGTTATAGGTAAAGAAATATGTGAAAAGTGCTATTCAATAAAAGATTTAGAAATACTATTAGATAAATCTCCATTTACTGCTTGGATTAAGGATGTGAATGGAAAATATTTGTATGTAAATAAAGCTTATGAAGAGAGTTTACTTAAAAGTAAATCAGAAATTTTAGGAAAATATGATAAAGATATATGGTGTTTAGAAAATGCAACAAAATATATAAAAATAGATAAAGAAATAATAAATAGCAAGAGAGCTAAGTCTTATGAAGAAAAGTTTACATGTAATGGAAAAGAAGAATGGTTTGAAAAATTTAAATATCCTGTAGCTGATGAAAATGGTAATTTAAAGTATATACTTGGGGTTGGAAAAAGTATTACTGCAGAAAAAAACTTAAAAGATAAAATTGCAGACAATTATTCTGAGATAGCTACATTAAATAATTTAATAAATAGTGATAAAGAAATTGACTTATATGGGTTACTAGAAAAGATATGCAAAAATGTATTAGAACATATAGAATCAGATGGAATCTCTATAATGTTATACAATTCGGACAAGGAAATACTAGAGCCTAAAGTTAAAATTGATTATGCCAATAAGGTCATCCCTAGAGATTGTTTTATAAATCTACCGAGGCATAAGGCTTTAGAAATTGTAGAAAAGAATTACAATGAGGGGATCAAAAGTATTAATGAAGTAGAAAACCTTATAGTTATAGATTCATCTGCAGAACAAGATATAGAATATATAGGAACGTACAATATTTCTCTTAATAATGAGCTTATTGGAATGCTAAATTTTAGCTATAAGAAAGGAAATACTCCTAAACATGATTTAGATAGCGATATAAAAATAATTTGTATGCAGATTGCTGTAATTATTAAAAATTTTAAATTATCTCAAGAAGTTAAAATAGAATTTGAAAAAAGAAAAGAAACGGAAAATAAATTAGAGGTCTTTTTAGAGACGGCAGCTGATATTGTAGGAATTATAGACTGTAAAGGGAATATAAAAAAGGTAAGTATGTCATGGACTAAAATTCTCGGATGGAGTAGTGAAGAGCTATTATCAATGAATTGGAATGAAATTATCCATCCTGAAGACAAAGAAAGCTTTGATGATATCTGGATTGAACTTAAAAATAATAAAAGCACGATGCGTGGACAAAGAAGATATTTATGTAAAAATGGTGAGTATAGATGGCTATATGTCAATGTTATGTATCTAGAAGATGAAAATGAATACGCAATGGCTGCTAGAGATATTACAGAAGAAAAAAAGATAAAGGAAGAGAAAAAGGCATTACAAGAAGCTGTTGAACTGGAAAGTGTAAAAAATGAATTTTTTGCTAATATATCTCATGAATTTAAGACTCCTATTAATATAATTCTTGGAACTATGCAGTTACTAAAGAAAAAAGTAAATCAAGGTTCTATATATTGTAATGATGATACAAATTTATTAAATTATATTAACTCAATAAAACAAAATTCATATAGGCTATTAAGATTAGTAAATAACTTAATCGATATGACGAGAATAGATACTGGATATTATGAGATAAATCTTAAAAATTATGATATTGTAAAAATAGTAGAAGATATAACTATGTCTGTAACTCAATACGTTGAAAATAAAGGTATAGATATAGTCTTTGATACTAATGTTGAAGAGTCTATTATAGCTTGTGATCCAGATAAAATAGAGCGAATTATGCTTAATATTTTATCTAATGCAATTAAGTATACCGATAAAAATGGTGAAATTATGGTAGATTTGAATCAAGTTAATGAAAAAGTTACAGTTTCTATAAAAGATAACGGAGTAGGTATATCTGAAGAAAAGCTAGACTTTATTTTTGAAAGATTTGGACAAGCCAGCAATGCATTAACAAGAAAGTGTGAAGGTAGTGGTATTGGATTATCATTAGTTAAGTCGCTTGTAAATATGCATGGTGGAGAAATATATGTGAAAAGCAGTAAAGGAGAAGGAACTGAATTTATATTTGAAATTCCAATAAAAATTGTAGATAAAAAAAATGAAAATATAAATAACAATGATTATGAAGAACTTAGAATTGAAAAATGTAATATAGAATTTTCAGATATATATTCTTAATAAAAAGATAATAATAAAACACTGATAGATATCAGTGTTTTTTATTTATTGTTTACTTTTACTAATACTTGAGTTAAATAATTCTCATATCCTTTAACTGATACTTCATCTAAAATATACTCTTCATAGGAATAATCGTCTAAAGTTAAATTATTTTCATCTATGAATAGTAATATTTTATCGTAAGTTTCTTTTATATTTTCATAGCTACCTTGATGATAAGCAACTAGATACAATCCTTTAGGTTTAATATAAATAAAAGGGCTAGATTGTAAATCATCTACTTTTGTGTATAAGTAAGAATATCCATTATGATCACCTTTTAAAATATTATCGTGATTAATAATTGCTCCTATAGAGTATCCAATATTCAAATTATTGCAAATGCAGTAGTTCATATGATCTGATACAGCTTTAAAAAAGCCTTTATCACTTGTATTGTCAATAGGATTACTAAGTATTAAATACTCTTCATCTTGTACCTCTAGACTTATTTTAGAGTGATTAACATTACAAGCTTTTTCTGTTATATCAATTTTGGTCTCCATTAATGTACGAATTCTATCTAAATTTTCGATTTCTTTATTTACTTCTTTTATCTTACTTTTAAAAAGATTAATTAAAGAACTAGGTGTTCTATTATCTAAATAAGATTTAATTTCCTTTAAAGGCATATTAATTTCCTTTAAAATTGTAATAACACTGAAAATTTCAAATTGCTGATAAGAATAGTATCTATATCCATTTTCATCTTTTATCTCAGGGCAAAAAATTCCTATATTATCATAATGAAAGAGAGTTTGTTTCTTGACATTGCAAAGTTTTGCAAATTCTCCAGTGGTAAAATATTTCTCTAAATTTTTATTCATAAATAACTCCTTCTATTGACTATACAGTAACAGTATATACTATGATGATATCATAGCAATATTGATATAGCAATTAATTGAATAAGTAATAAAATATTGAAATAATACTAACTTGAAAGGGCAAATTATGAATATAGAGATTAAAAAAGTAAGTGATAAAAATATAGAAGATATATTAAATTTAAAAGTAAATGAAAATCAAAATTCTTATATTGAGTCTACTAAAGAGTGCTTAGAAGAAGCAGATGAATGCAAATTTTATGAACCAGCAGGGCTTTATATAAATGGTATTTTAGTTGGATTTGCGATGTATGGATTTTTTCCTAGAGAAGGTGAAAAGGGAAGAGTATGGTTAGATAGATTTTTAATAGATAAAAAATATCAAGGAAAAGGCCTTGGTAGAAAAATGTTAGATAGTCTAATAAAGCATTTATCTAATAAGTATATGTGTGAAGAAATATTTTTAAGTTTATATGAAAATAACCAAGGGGCTTTGTATTTATATAAAAAATTTGGATTTAAGTTTAATGGAGAATTGGATGTTAATCAAGAAAAAGTAATGGTAAAAAAATTATAAAATCTAATATTGTTATGAAAACTACATAAATATTTATGTAGTTTTTTATTTGTAAAATAATAAAAAAGATAAATTTATTAGAATTAATATTTAAATATTGTTTCTAAATATGATAAAAATGGAGAAAAAAATACATAAAACAATATTCACAACCAAAAAAATACAATTTGGTACAAAATGCTTGAAATGGATACTTTAAACTGTTATTATTTATGCATTATAAAAAGCTAATGTCAATAGTGTAAATATCAGGGGAAAAGTATATGGAAAAAATATTTAAAGTTAGATTTATATTAATATTATTTTCATTGTTTTGTATGTTAAATATAAAATCATATGCAGATAGTGATGTAAATAATAATGAAGAAATAATAAAAGTAGGTTTTTATGACCATAAGCCATATTATTTTAAAAATAAAAGGGAAAAGAAGATGGGTACTACCACGATCTATTAAACGCATTAATCAAAGATACTGGTATTAAATATAAGTATATAGAATGTGACTTTTCCGATTCTGTAAATAAACTAGAAAAGGGGGAAATAGATTTATTATTTGGCTTACATAGGACAGATGAAAGAATGGAAAAATTTATATATACAAGTAATTATATAGAGATGGAAATGTACAAAATTTATACAAGAAAAGATATAAGATATGGTCAACTAGATAAATTAGAGG
>NZ_HG529396.1 GCF_000499525.1 Faecalimicrobium dakarense
GAATCCAAATTGGATATATGAATTTCTTGAAAAGAAAGGGATTAATACGAGGCCTATATGGGTAGATACAGATAAAGAAATTATAAAGTTATTAAAAAATAAAGATATAGATGCAATAGTAGGAAGTGCCGAAAATAAGGATCTTGATGGATATAAAAATATATATGAATTTTCAGTAGGACCTGTATATATAACAGGAAATAAATATAAAGAAGATATTATTAGAAGATTAGATAATAGAATAGATTATTTTAACTCATTAGAAGAAAACCATATAGAAAAAATATATAAAAATTATTTTAATGAAGATATAAAATTAGATAAAAATAAAATAGTAATTATATTAATTATTGCTTTTATATTGATTATAGCTACATGCATTTTAATAATAAAAAGTATGTATCCTAAAATAAAGAAAAATAAAATCAAAAACAGCATTAGAAATAGAATAAAAAATAAAGAATACTTATTATACTATCAACCTATAGTAGATCCTAAAAAAAATAGTATAGTCGGATTTGAGGCATTATTAAGATTAAATCATCCTAAAGAAGGAATACTTACTCCTTATAAATTTATAAATGAAATAGAAGAAAATGATATGTTATCAGAGATGTCTATTTGGGTGCTTAAGCAAGTATTGTTAGATTATAATAAAATAAAGAAATATAGTAATATAGATAACGAAAAATTTTATATATCAATAAATCTGACAATAAAAGAAATTGAGAATGATGATTTTTTATATAAGATACAAGAAATATTAAATATATATAGTATGAAAAAAAAATTCAATATGCTTAGAAATTGTAGAGAGTGTTAGAATAAACGATCTAGAAAAATTACAAAAGGCAATACAAACATTAAAAAACTTTGGATTTATGATTGCAATTGATGACTTTGGAGTTGAGTATTCGAATCTAGATATATTAGAAAAATTAGACTTTGATATAATAAAGTTAGATAAGTATTTTGTTGATGATATATCAGAATCTGTAGTTAGGCAACGCATAATGAGATTTATATCAGATATAACTATACTTAAAAATAAATCGTTGGTGGCAGAAGGTGTTGAAGATATATTCCAAAAAGATATAATAAAGAATGTTGAAAATAATAAATTTTTTATACAAGGATATTTCTATTCAGAACCAGTAAGTATTGAAGATTTAAAGAAAATAAATATAAAAAATTACTAAAATATTAACTACTTATCTAATTAATTTATATTTTAATAATTTAAACTTAAAATGAAAGGGTATAACTAATTTTAGTAATACCCTTTTATTTAATCATTAAAGTACTTTAATATTTATCTTCCTCAATTGATATTAATCCTTTAGAGTCTAAGAATTCTTCTTGTAAATCTAATATAGTTTTTATTTTATCTATAGAAATAGATAAGCTCATAAGTTTACTTTTTTCATATATATAGTCTATCATTTCTTCAATAGATATTATATTTTCTTCCATAATATTAATCCTTCCAAGTTTACTTTAAAAAATAAATTCTAATAATATATTACTATATAAGGTAAGTAAAAAATAGAAATAATACTAGAAAATTACGATTATTAATAAAAAATAGTCAAGAAATAACTTGATATTACATTTCATAACGAAATACATAATATTGAAAAGGTAGAAATATAAAATATAATAATGCGATAAAAAACAAACATAATAAAATTTAAATTGACGTTAATACATATTAGGGAAGGTATTATTATGAAGAGAAGATTCTTAAAAAAGGGAGTAGTGTTTTTCACTTTTATTTTTATAATAACCATTCTAATTTTCTCAACAGAAAATAAGAATAAGTCTTTATATACAGATAAGTTTATAAATATTATTGAAAATAATGAAGAATACAATTTAGATGATAGTAACATTAAGTTCTATAAAAATAAAATTAATAATGAAATAAAAAACACTATAGATAACTCAATCTTAAAAAAGGCATATTGCTCATTAGGATATATAGAATTTATTAGTGGCAACTATGAAAAATCAAATGATTACTTATTAAAATCGTTAAATTATAAGATAATGAGAAAACATAAAGTTCAACTAATGATTTATAGTGGTATATCAAGGAGTTATATAGCGCTTAAAAATTTAGATGAGTCATATAATTATTTTAAGAAAGCTGAAAGCTTAGCTAAATATATGGGAAATTATAATGATCTATCAAGTATGTATAGATCTAGAGCAAAAACTTTAATTAACTTTAATGATGGAGTAGGAGAAGCTATAAGCTTACTAGAGAAAGCTTTGAAATTAGAGCAAAATGAAATAAATAAAGTAGAAAATTATTTATTTATTTCAAAGCTGTATATGATAAGTGATATGTTTGACTTAGCTGTAACTTATAGCAATAAAGCAATAGAAATGGCAATGGAGAATAATTTTAGTAGACTAGTGACAGAAGGTTTAATAAGCCTTGGGACTAATTACTATAGTCAAGATAAATACAGTAGAGCTATAACTATATACGAAAAAATTTTATATGGAGATTATATAAAAACATTAGAAAATAAGTTGCTAGTTATAGGGTACCTTATGGATAGTTACTCTAAAATAGAAGACTATAATAAAGCAGATAAATATATGAAAGAGTATTTAAAAGAAGCAAAAACATTACCAATTATCAAAAAAAATAAAGAACTAAATTGGCTATATATAACAGTGGCTGAGTATAAGGTAAGACAAGGAGATATAGAAGAGTCAACTAAATATCTAAAAGAGGCAAAGAATATATACGAACGCAATGAGGCGACAATGTTTTCTAATACTGATATTTGGATGGAAAAAGTTGAATTAGATATAGCATCTAAGCAAAGTTTAGATTATATCAAAGTATTAAATGGATATAAACAATTATTAAATAAAATTGAGGATAGAGGGATAAAATCTGGAATAAAAGATGCAACTATTGAGTCTATTATAAATATAAGTGAAAAAAATAATGACTATCATACTACGCTTATTTACACTAACAAAAAGTTAGATCAAATACAGCGAGAGTCAAATATAAATTTAGATACATCAGCTGACTACTCAATTAATAAGTTTGAAAATGATATTATAAGTAAAAAGGTAAAGAATATGAAAGTAAGAGTTAAGATTAGTTCTCTAATAATAATATCTATAGTTATTATTATACTTATTATTTATAATAAAAATAAAAGAATAAAGAAATTAAATAAAGAATTAAAATTAATAAGTATGACAGACCCATTAACAGGGATATTTAATAAAAGATTTTTATATAATCAAATGGAATATAACTATAAAAGAAGAAAAGAAATTAATTTTTTAATGATAGATATTGATTATTTTAAACTATACAATGATAATTATGGGCATTTAAATGGAGACAATGTACTAAAAGAGGTAGCGCAAATTTTAAGAACTGTATTTAAAGACGATATAGTATCAAGATATGGTGGAGAAGAGTTTTCGATAATTTCTACTTCCAGTAGGGAAAAAATAATTGAAAAGACAAAAGAATTAATGACAAAACTTCATAATAAAAATATAATTCATGAGTACTCATTAATTAGCGATAGAATAACCTTAAGTATTGGAATTGAAAATATGAAAATATGCGAAGAAAATGATATAGATAAAATAATAAAGGCTGCAGATGAGAAGTTATATAATTCAAAAGAGCATGGAAGAAATAGATATACTATTTAATAAAACATAAGAACAAAAAGATATTGTAAATTTAACTTTGCGATATCTTTTTATTTATTTTAATTTTAAATTATTATTATAAATTTAGGTAAAAATAGAAAAACTATATTTAATTATAAGAAATCATGGAGGACACATTTATGAAAAAAGGTTTAATACCAATAGCGTTAGGAACAATAGTAACAGCGACAGGAGTGGCTTTAGATTCTAAGCAAAGTAAAAAATATAAATGTCAGAGAAATGATTATACAAGTATGGTAGGTACGCTTTTAATAGGAGTAGGAGCGGCTCATATATTACTTGGAACAATAGACATGATAAGAGAGTAGATAATTTAAGTATTTAAGGGAGTATAAATTAATGGTTAAATCAATTTATACTCCCTTAAATATTAATTAGCATCTTTAAAGTTATTGCTAAGTTTTTTCAATAACCTTAAGAACTCTTTTTTCTCATCTTCAGTAAAGTTGTTATAAGCAGTTTCTTTGACTTGAGAAGATATATTATTAAATTTACCTTCTATACTTCTAGCTTTGTCAGTTAATTTTATATAAGTAACACGCTTATCTTTATCACATTTTTCTTTTTCTATATAGCCTAAACTTATAAGCCTATTTACTAGTGATGTAACAGTAGATTTGTCCTTACCTATTTTTTTTGCAATTTCTTTCATAGTAAGCTTACCATTACTTTCATAAAGGGCAGTTAATATATTTCCATGAGTTGGAACTAAATCATTAAGTCCGCTTATTTTAAGTTTATTTTCTATAAATTTTATCATGTTTGCTTTTGTTCTACTTATAAAATACACAATATATTTATCATTCATAAGAAATCTCCAATCTAATCAACAATATAAAAAATTCACTTATTTATACTTTTATATAATAACATAATTATATGGTTAGTTGTAAATCTTATATTATACATTAAATTATAAAATACAAACTTATTATCTAATAAATGAAAATATAAGAGTAGGAAGAATGGTTGTCCATTTGTTTAAGATACTTAATAAAAAATAAATTTATTAAATTGGCAGTAAATTACATTTTTAGACATACAGAATATGTAAAATAATAATGTACCTTGAATTAAATGCAAAAAATACAAAGAAGTTTATCAAAGGGGAAATTCATTAATGGAATGCGTATTTAATAATTTAGATGAATATATATTAGTAATAAATAGTAATGGAGAGATAAAATATTGTAATAAAGCTCTATTAAAGAAATTAAGATATGATGAAAGTGATATATATAATAAAGATATAGCTAACATTTTACATAACCAGAATGAACATGTAAAAAAATATTATGCAATAAAAAAGAGATAAGCCTAGATCTAATTTTATATTCAGAGCTTAAAGAAAAAATATATGTTACTTCTAAAGTAGTAATGAGTAAATGGAATGAAGAAAACTCTATTTTTATTATATCAAAAGATATATCAGAGAAGTTCTATTCAAAGAAGGATTTGGAAAATCTGCTAGATAAGAATGCTTATTCATTTTGGATAAAAGATACTAACGGTAAATATTTATATGCAAATAAGTATTTTGAAATCCATACTGGACATAAAAATGTTTTAGGTAAATATGACTATGAAATTTGGGAAGATGATGTTCTTTTAGATTTTCAAAAAACAGAAAATGAGATAATTAAAGAAGGTAGAGCAAAGTTAATAGAAGAAAGTAGATTGGTAAACGGAGAATTAAAGTGGTATGAAATAGTAAAGGGTCCTATAATAGAAAATGGCAAATATAAATATTTTGTTGGAACAAGTAGAGAGATTACTTTAAGAAAAACAATGGAAGAAGAAATATCTAAAAATCATAAATATATATCAAATTTATATGAGATATTAAATGAAAAATATAAGGAAGATGATTTTTATAATATATTAAACAGAATATCACAGAACACACTAGAATATTTAGAGGCAGATGGATTATCTATATTCCTATATGATAATAAAAATGAAGTTTTAGAAAATAAGTTAAAAATAGGATTAGCTAAAAAACTTTAAAGGGTAAAAATAATATAGAAATATCTAATGAAGATATAAAAGACTTAATTAAAAATAATGACTACGAAGGTTTAACTCAGATAGGTGAAATCGGAGTGGGTAGAAATAAGGAACATTTTTTTAGAGATAATATAGAATATTTAAAAGAATGTAATATAGAATATGTGGGAGTTTACAATATTATACTAAATAATGAATTTATAGGTATTATGACTATTGGATATAAAAAAGGAAATAACCCAAGTTGTAATTTATATGATTATATTAAGAGGGTATGCAGTGAAATAGGTATTATTGTTAATAATTTTAGATTATCTCAAGAAGTCAAGAAAGAGTTTGATAGAAGAGTTGAAATAGAAAATGAATTAGAATTATTTTTAGATACAGCAACAGATCTTGTAGGTATAATAGATGAAAAAGGTAATTTTAAAAAAATAAATAATCAGTGGTGCGAGACTCTTGGATGGAGTAATGAAGAATTATTATCAATGAATTATAAAGACATAATTCATAAGGACGACTATAAACCAAGTCGTAAAAGCTCAAAAAGAAATAAAGATGAGAACGATATATTTTATGTGGAAAATAGAGTTTTGTGTAAAAACAATGAATATAAATGGCTGGCATGGAATCATTTATATTTAGAAGAAAAGAAAGAATATATAACAACAGTTAGAGATATTACGGAAGAGAAAAAGCTAGAAGAAGAAAGAAAGAATCTTCAAGAAGCAATACATTTAGAAAGTATAAAAAATGAATTTTTCGCTAATATATCTCATGAATTTAAAACTCCATTAAATATTATATTAGGAACCATTCAATTAATAGATAAATATATAAAGAGTGGAAGCATGCAAAATACGGAAATTATAGATTTAAACAAATATATGAGACCGATAAAACAAAACTCATATAGACTGCTAAGATTAGTAAATAATCTAATAGATATGACTAGAATTGATACTGGATATTACGAACTAAACACAGAGAATAGTAATATTGTATCAATAATAGAAGATATAACTATGTCTGTAACTCAATACATAGAGAATAAAGGAATAAATCTTATATTTGATACAAATGAGGAGGAACTTATTTTAGCTTGCGACCCAGACAGGATAGAAAGAATTATGTTAAATCTTATATCTAATGCAATAAAGTATACTGATAAGAATGGAGAGATTAAAGTCTGTGTAAATTGCAATAAAGATAGAGTGCAGGTCTCCGTTAAGGATAACGGGATAGGGATATGTAAAGATAAAATTGATATGATATTTGATAGGTTTATGCAAGTCGATAATAGCCTAACTAGAAGATGTGAAGGTAGTGGAATAGGACTCTCCTTAGTGAAGTCTTTAGTAGAAATGCATGATGGTAAAATAAATGTATACAGTGAAGTTGGAAAAGGATCAGAATTTGTATTTGAAATAC
>NZ_HG529397.1 GCF_000499525.1 Faecalimicrobium dakarense
TAATATTTTAAGGGTTTTTTTATTTAAATTAAAACTGTGTAAATATTATATAGTTATGATTTAGTATAAATAAATATTTATATGCAAATAATAGGAGAAATAAGCTTGGGAGGAAGGGCTAAAATGAGTATATGGATAATATTTATTATACTTTTGATAATTATATGTGTAACAGGAATTGTAACAGGTTATTATTTTTCACTTATTATAGCTAGACCAATATGTCGTAGTTATGAAGAAACTTATTATTGTACTAAGGGAAAAGATCCTAAGGTTATAGAAACTTATGATAAATTAAAAAAGAGAAAGTAAGTATAGATTCAATTTATGGATATAAATTAAATGCAATATTTTTTCCAAATAAAAAAGTGGATAAGGTTGTAATATTATCACATGGAGTTACATCTAATCTTTGGCATATGCTAAAATATGGTTTTACATATATACCTAAAGGATTTAGTATATTGGCATATGACCATAGGTATCATGGTCTTAGCGAAGGTGAAACTGTATCTTATGGATATTATGAAAAATATGACTTAAAAGCTTGTGTAGATTGGTTAAGGAATAGATATGGGAATGATATAAAAATAGGTTTACATGGAGAATCAATGGGTTCAGCTATAATAATAGAGTATTTAGGTTTATATGATGATGTAGAATTTTGCGTTGATACATGTGGATATACAGATTTTAGAGAAGAAGCAAAGTTTGTATTAAGAGAGGATTTTAATATAAAGCTAGATATAATCCAAAATTATATAATTATATTTGCAAGTGTTATAAATAAGATTAAATATGGATGGAGCTTTAAACAAGTTTCACCTATAAAATCTATTGAAAATACTAAAACTCCACTACTTTTGATTCATGGAAGAGAGGATACTGTAGTGCCATTTGATATGTGTGAAAAGATATTTAATGCTAAAAAATATGGTATAAAAGATAAATACGAAGTTAAAAAAGCAAAACATACTACAACATTAGATTCGGATGAAAAATCATACATAGATCATCTATATAGATTTTTGGAAAGTATTGGAATTTAGCTAAAAAATAAAAAAGCACTTACTAATTATAAATTAG
>NZ_HG529398.1 GCF_000499525.1 Faecalimicrobium dakarense
TTTACTACAATAATATCTTAAGTTTTTAAGTTTATTATATATCTAATTAATAACGAAGGAGGAATTGATATGGGAGTAGAGGCATTAACAGGCTATTTATCAGAGTATGGACTTATATTTTTATTTATAATAGTACTTTTAGAATATATGAATTTACCAGGGTTTCCTGCAGGAGTAATTATGCCATTAGCTGGGGTTTGGGTAGCAAGTAGCGGAAATAGTTTTTTTGTGGCTCTTATAGTTTCTGTATTAGCAGGGCTAGTAGGAAGCTGGCTTTTATATTTCTTAGGAATGTATGGTGGAGAATTTTTCTTAGATAAATATATAAAAAAGTTTCCAAGTCATGAAAAGTACATTAAAAGTAATATGGAAATGTTAAGAAAAAGAGGAAATATAGGTGTATTTATAAGTAAGTTTATACCAATGGTAAGAACAATCATATCAATACCGGCGGGGGTATTAAAATTAAATTTTATAAAATACACAGTATATTCAACTTTAGGTATATTAATATGGAACTTTATATTTATAGCATCAGGATATTTCTTCGGAGATAGAGTTTTACAGGCATTATTATAAAAATTTAAAATATGGAGGGATGATTATATGCGTATAGCAATGTTAACTAATAATTATAAACCATTTATAGGAGGAGTTCCAATATCGGTGGAAAGATTAACTGACGGGTTAAAAGAAATTGGACATGAAGTTTTTGTATTTGCACCAAGTTATGATAATCAGGTATATGAAGAACATGTAATAAGATGTAAATCTAAAAGAAGTAAAAAAGATAGACATGTTCTACCTAAGATATTAGATGCTAAACTTGAAAAAGAATTTAGAAAATTAAACATTGATGTTATACACGTACATCACCCATTTTTATTAGGTAATGTTGGACTTTATCTAGGCAGAAAATATAATGTTCCTGTTGTATTTACTTACCATACAAGATATGAACAATATCTTCACTATGTAAAAGCATATAGTGTTATTGAAGAAAGGCGTCAGATTGAAAATAATAAAAATTTAATTTATTTAGAAGATAAAATATTAAACTATGCTAAAAATAATTTTGTACCAAAATATTTAAGTAAATTTGCAAATAAGTGTGATATGATATTTGCTCCAACAAACTTAATTAAAGAAAATTTAGAAGATAACGGTATAAATACATGTATTGAAATAGTTCCAACTGGATTAGAAAAAGGATATTTTAATTCAAATATAGATGAAGCACAAGAAATAAGAAGCAAATATAAAGGAAATAAAAAATATTTATTCTGTACAGTAGCAAGACTTGTAAAAGAAAAAAATTTAGAGTTTATAGTAGAAGCTTTAAGTAAATTAAAAGAAAAAGAAGGTGATTGCTTTAATCTTATAATGATAGGCGATGGTCCTTTAAAAGATGAACTTATGAATAAAGCTAAGTCTTTAAACTTAGAGAGAAATATAATATTTTTAAATTCTATAAAGAATGAAAAAATAGGAAATTACTATAAAGCTTGTGATATGTTTTTATTTTCATCTAAGTCTGAAACCCAGGGAATTGTTTTATTAGAAGCAATGGCAGCTAAAAATCCAGTAATAGCAATAAAAGCAAGTGGAGTTATTGACGTAGTTAAAAATAATATTAATGGATATATGACAAATGATAATATAGAAGACTGGGTTGAAAAAATAAGTTATTTAATGAATAACGAATCTTATATGGAGAATTTGAGCCAAGGAGCTTATGATACTTCTCTTAAGTATTTAAATTCAAATATTGCAAAGTTAGTTGAATCACATTATGAAAAAGTTATTGAAAACTATTGCTGTAAAAATCAAATATATAAAAAATTTGTTTCACTAGTATCGCAACATGTTAATTAAATAATTTAAAATGAGTAAAATATCAATAAATGCCAAAATTCTTATGATACTGTATAATAATTATTATGCAGGGATATAAGAAAGGGGTAATTGATATGAAGCCATATAATATTTTAGTTGTAGAAGATGAAAAAGAAATAGCAGATGCTATTGAAATATATTTATTAAACCAGGGATATAAAGTATTTAAAGGATATAATGGACTTGAAGGTCTTGATATTATAGAAAAAGAAACTATTCACTTAGCGATAATAGACATTATGATGCCAAAAATGGATGGAATAACATTAACAATGAAGCTTAGGGAAAGCTATAATTTTCCAGTTATAATGTTATCTGCAAAATCGGAAGAAGTAGATAAAATAATGGGATTAAATATGGGTGCAGATGATTATGTAACAAAGCCATTTAAACCTTTAGAACTTTTAGCAAGAGTAAATTCACATCTTAGAAGATATACAAAGTATTTAAATATAATTAAAAAGAGCAATGAAAGCAGTAGCATATTTACTATAGGTGGTTTGGAATTAAATGAAGATACAAAAGAAGTTACGGTAGATGGACAATATATAAAAACAACACCTATTGAATTCAAAATACTGCATCTAATGATGCAAAATCCTGGAAGAGTATACTCATCAGAAGAGATATACGAAAGAGTATGGAATGAAAATGCAGTAAACACAGATACAATAATGGTTCACGTTAGAAATTTAAGATCAAAGATAGAAATAAACCCAAAAAATCCAAAATATTTAAAGGTGGTGTGGGGTGTTGGATATAAAATCGAAAAGCAGTGATAAAAAATTACTAGCAACTCTTAGTGTATTAATAATAAGCTTGCTTTTTTCAATAGTAATGATTAAGTCATATCCTATAATACATGCAAAATCTAAAGAATATGATTATAACCCGTTTGAATCTAGAGAGTTTATAGATGACATAAACTCTACTAATTATGTACTTTATCAAAGACTAATAGAAAAAAAACTAATACTGTAAAAAATGCATCAGATATTTTTATAAACAGTGAAAGTATTAAATCTGTAATAGAGAATATTAAGTTAGAAGGTAATTACAGTTCATATAAGAAAGATGACATTAGTTTAAATCTTAAGAGAGATTTTGAAAATAGATTTAGCGGTTGGGAAAGAACACTAAATTATGATTTAGATAATTTAGAATATTATGCATTAGATAAAGAAAGTAAAAAGGCAGTATATAGTAAGAGTAATGAAATTGATACACTAGAAAATAGTGATACAAAATCAAAGGAAAGAATAGATATTCTTAAAGAAAAATATCAATTTTATACAATTATTGATTTTGATGAAGATGGAAATGTAAGTGTAAGAGAAAGTTATGGAGCAAACTCTAAGTCTATAGAAAGAACTCTAAGGGATATAAATAGAACTAACTTTGACTATAAAATAGAGCCGATAAAAAATACTACGTTTATATATGCAATACCACAAAAGTTATATTATTACGATAACATATCTAGTTACATAAGTATTGAAAAACGAGCTGGAGATTTTGTAGCAAGTACATTCGTAGTAAATTTATCTATGATGGTAGCAATAATAGCACTTTTAATACCGTATAAATTATCGAGTCAAGTACTTGGGTTTAGTAAATTATGTAAAATACCATTAGAGTTTGTAATAGGATTTATATTATTTGTAATAATATTTTTTAATATATATCCAGCAGGGATAGTACAAACTAGTGTAAATAGTGATACATTAAACTATTTAATTAGTGTAAATATAAATAAAAATATTGCACATATATTAATAAACTTAATGAATTTAATTATATGGTCAACACATTTTACACTTGTATTTTTAATGACTACTTTAGTAAAGTATATATTTAAAATAGGATTTACAAAATATATTAAAACATACACTTATGCTGGACGATTATTGAAAAATATAGGAGCTAAATTAAAAAATATAAAAAATAAAATTAGTGAAATAGATTTAAAGAAAAAGCCAAATAAATTTATATTCACTGCATTGAGTATAAATTTAATAATATTAGTGATTATGTGTATAGCGTGGATATTTGGCATAATACTTGCAATAATATATACAATAGTTATGTTTATTATATTAAATAAATACTCAAAAGATATAATAAAAAAATATGATAAACTTTTAGATGCAACTCATGAAATATCACATGGTAACTTGGATATAGAAATTGATGAAAATTTAGGAGTATTTGAGCCTATAAAGAATGAACTACAAAGTATTCAAAAAGGCTTTAAAATGGCAGTTGAAAAAGAAGTGGTAAGTCAAAAAATGAAAACAGAGCTTATATCAAATGTATCACACGATTTAAAAACTCCATTAACTTCTATAATCACATATATAGATTTATTAAAGAATGAAAACATAAGTGAAGAGAATCGAAAATCTTATATAAATACAATAGATAAAAAATCTCAAAGGTTGGAAAATTTAATAGAAGATTTATTTGAGATGAGTAAAGTAAATAGTGGAAACATACATTTGAATAAGATGGATGTAGATATAGTTTCTTTAATGAAGCAAACACTATTAGAATTAAGTGATAATATAGAAGATTCAGGATTAATATTTAAAAATAATTTTCCAAATGAAAAGGTAATATTAAACTTAGATAGTCAGCGTACATTTAGAGTATTTGAAAATTTAGTTCTTAATATAACAAAGTATTCTATGAAAAACTCTAGAGTATATATTGATATATTAGAATATGAAGATAAAGTTGATGTAATACTTAAAAATATGTCAGCAGTAGAAATAGATTTTGATGTTAATAATATAGTTGAAAGATTTGTAAGAGGAGATAAATCACGTAATACAGAAGGTAGTGGATTAGGCCTTGCCATAGCTAAAAGTTTTGTTGAATTACAAGATGGAAGTTTAGAAATAAGCGTAGATGGAGATTTATTCAAAGCAAAAATTAGTTTTAAGAAGAAATAATTATAAAAGAGTGCAGAGGGTTTATATAATTTAAACCTTCTACACTCTTTTTATATATAAATATTTATTTATATATTGGTGTTTAATTATTTTAAGATTTAATATATATATAAGGATTAAATTAATGGGAGGGATATTTATGGCAGATAAGAGACTGAATAAATTAGCAAAATTATTAGTAAACTACTCAACTGAGGTTAAAGAAGGAGACTTTGTATTTGTATGTGCAGATGAAGTATCAAAGCCATGGGTTGTAGAAGTAGTTAAGGAGGCTATAAAAGCTGGTGCACATGTGGAATATATGATGGACTCTGATGAAGTTGATGAAATGAAACTAAAATACAGCAATGAAAATCAACTTAAAGAAGGTGGTAATTTTATATATGAGAATTTATTAGCTAAATCTGATGTATGGTTAACTGCTTGGGGAAGTAGAAATACAAGGGGATTATCTAATGTGGATGCAAAAAAACTTAAGCTATCACAACAAGGAGCAACAAAGTGGAGAAAAATTTACTCAGAAAGATGTGGAGACGGATCTTTAAGGTGGTGTGGAACACAATATCCTACATATGCAGATGCTCAAGAAGCTTCTATGAGTATTAGTGAATATGAAGACTTTGTTTATGGAGCTGGACTTTTAGATAAAGAGGACCCTGTATCTGAATGGAGGAGAATAAGTAAAGAGCAAGAAAGATGGATAAAATATCTTGATAGTAAAAAAGAAATTCATATAATATCTGAAGGTACAGATATTAAAGTTAATGTAAGTGGTAGAAAATGGATAAATTGTGATGGAAAAGAAAATTTCCCAGACGGGGAAATTTTTACATCACCAGTGGAAGATAATATAAATGGTCATATCACATTTTCTTTTCCAGGAATATTTCATGGAAAAGTTATTGAAGGAATAGAACTTGATGTTAAAGGTGGAAAAGTTATAAATGCAACAGCTAAAAAAGGTGAAGATCTATTAAAAGCATTATTGGAAACAGATAATGGATCAAGTTTCTTTGGTGAAGTAGCAATAGGAACAAATTATGGAATAAAAGATTTTACGTCAAATATGTTATTTGATGAAAAGATAGGTGGAACTATTCATATGGCAATAGGGGATTCAATGCCTGAAGCTGGAGGAAAGAACAAATCATCTCTACATTGGGATATGTTATGCGATATGAGAAATGGTGGGAAAATATATGCAGACAATGAGCTTTTCTATGAAAATGGAAAATTTATAGATAAGATTTTAGAAAAATATAATCTGTAAGATTATAAAAAAGACTATACGTATTATATGTATAGTCTTTTTTATATAAAATTAAAAATAATTCGATTACAAATAATGATGCCTGTCAATAATTAATATATAAGTATTTAAAGGGGGAAAAATATGATAGTATTAAGTAGAGAAAATATTATAGAAGGCTTAATTGAATTAAGAGAAGAATCAGATTTTGAAAATAAGAAAATAATTAATAACATAAAATATATAATAAATAAAAAAGATACTGATGATATGGAAAAATTAAAGTTAATAAATAATGAACTAGGAAAAGTTATATTATAAAATAAAACCTATGTACTATATAGTATGTAGGTTTTATTTTATAGTATAATTAATACATAAGTAGTAGTAAAGATATATTGTTGGCGATATAAAGTGTAGCGCCCACACAGTGGCTTAAGCGAAGTAAACTTTTTATTTAGGAGAAAATATGAAAATACTAATAGATGCAGATGGTTGCCCGGTGATAGATATATCATTAAAGGTAGCAAAAAAATTTAATTTAAAAGTAGTAATAATGTGTGATACATCTCATAATTTTAAAAGGCTTGGAGTAGAAACAATAGTTTTATCAAAGGGAGCTGATTCTGTAGATTTTGCTCTTGTTAATAAAGTTGAAAAAGAAGATATCGTTGTAACTCAGGATTATGGATTAGCGGCAATGGTTTTAGCAAAAGGGGGATACCCTATAAATCAAAATGGATTAGTTTACAATAATGAGAATATAGATCAATTATTATTCACAAGACATATTTCTAAAAAAATTAGAAGTGCTGGTGGTAGAATGAAGGGACCGAGAAAGAGACAAAAAGAGGATGACATAAGATTTGAGGAAAGTATTATTAAACTTTGTGAGAAAATTATATAGAGTTTCATGAGAAACTTAGAGAATTATAGATAAGCTCATTTTAATATCAAAATGAGTTTATTTTAGTGTAATAAATTATAAAATAAATCCCATTTTTAAAGAATATAGACTAAAATATAATTAAAAGTAATTATGGTAAAGTATATCAAAAATATAGGAGGGATATTAGTGGATTACAACTTTGATGAAATTATAGACCGTAGCAATACTTATTCAGTAAAATACGATAATAGAAAAACTAAATTTAATAGAGACGATGTAATTCCTTTATGGGTTGCAGATATGGATTTTAAAACTGCTAAGCCTATTATTGATTCAGTAATAGAAAGAGCAAATCATGGTGTTTTCGGATATACATCAACACCAAAAGAATATTTTGAAGTAATAAAAAATTGGCAACTAAAGAAAAATAACTGGAATGTAGATACAAAATATATGTCTAATGCTACTGGAGTAAAGACTATAATGAATCACTTTATGAGAGAATTTATACATGAAGGAGATAAAGTTATAATTCAGCCACCTGTTTACCATGGTTTTTTTAAAGTTGTTGAAAATTGGGATGGAGAGTTATTATACAATCCACTTAAATTAGTAAATGGAGATTACTATATGGATTATGAAGATTTAGAAGAAAAAATTAAAGAAGGTGCTAAATTTCTGATACTTTGTAATCCTCATAATCCAGTTGGAAGGGTTTGGAGTAAAGAAGAGCTTATAAAATTAGCTAAGATATGTTTAGAAAATGATGTAATGATTATATCCGATGAGATACATTCAGATTTAATGCTTTGGGGAAGTAAACATACTCCATTAGCATCAATATCAAAAGAAATTGCGGAAAATACAATAACTTGTATGTCATCTACTAAAACATTTAATTTAGCGGGGTTACAAGTTTCAACTACTATATTTCCGAATTTAGAAATGAAAGAAATATATGAAGATATACAAGAAAGGCTAGACTCAAATAAAATTAATACTATTAGCTTAGTAGCAAATATGGCTGCATACACTAAGGGTGAGGAATGGTTAGAGCAGTTAATAAAATATATAGAAGGAAATATTGAATTTATTATAGACTTTTGTGCTAAAAATATGCCACAAATAAAGCCTAACAGACCAGGTTGTACATATTTAATGTGGTTGGATTGCAAAGAGTTAAATTTAGATGAAGATGATTTAATAGATTTCTTTATAAATGAAGCAGGAATAGGATTAAATGATGGCCGTGACTTTGGAATAGAGGGGTCTGGATATATGAGACTTAATGTGGCTTGTTCAAGGTTATTATTAGAAAAAGCTATGAACCAATTAAAGGATGCTGTTTTAAGAAAAGAAAATATTTTAGGTAAAGATTTATTAATAAGTGAGTAAATCGGAGGAAGTATGGAAATTTGTAAAATACCTAAAAGTGGAATATATTTAACATTATTTTCATGTATAATGCCTATAATAGTCTGCACTATTATGGGTATTTCTTTAGTCTATGCATTTTTATTAGGTATAATATTTTCTTCTATAATATCTATTAAAAATGGATTTAAGATATATGAAATTAAAAAAATGGTATTAAAAGGAGTATATGAGTGTAAGAGCCTATATATAGTTATATTATTAATAGGGGCAACAGTTTCTGTTTGGTTATCATCAGGGGTAGTTCCAACTATGATATATTATGGATTAGAGTATATGAAAGATATGAATTTTTTATTTGTATGCTTTTTATTAATAGCACTAAGCTCTGTCTTTATGGGAACGGCAGTAGGTACTATTAGTACTATTGGAGTTGCTATGCTTGGAATAGGTAAGGGGTTTGGAGTGCCAACTAATGTACTAGTAGGAGTGATTGTATCAGGATCATTTATAGCAGATAAAATATCTCCGATTTCAGGTTTATTTAACCTAACACTTGCAACCACAGAAACTAATTATAAAGATTTAACAAAACTATCTATGAGAACACTTTTGCCAGTAGTAGTTATAAGCTCTATTATATATTACTTTATTGGAACAAAATACCAAGATATAAATTCTTTAAATAGTGCCCTAGAATTTACTGATGCAATAAAATCAGAATTTTTTATATCACCATTATTATTATTTCTACCAATATCTATAATAGTACTATCTATCTTAGGAGTAAAATCTATATACTGCACTTTAGGAGGCGTTATTTGTGGAACTATAACAACAATCATATATCAACATACAACAATAAAAGAAGTAATAAGATACATTATATTAGGATTTAAGATAAATACAAATTCACAAATAATAAATAACACTTTGATGAGTGGTGGAGTTGTATCAATGATTTCTGTTTTGCTAATAGTAATAGGAACAATTAGCCTTAGTAGCATACTTCAAGGAACAGGAATCATAAATTATATAACTAAAGATATTATAGAAAAAATAAATAATAAAAAGGAATTAACATTAAAGACAGGATTTATTAGCTCTATTTTAACTGTAATAACCTGCGATCAAACTATGGGAATAGTATTGCCATCTAAACTATTAGAATACAAGTATAAGGATCTTGGTGTAAGTAAAAATATATTAGCAAGAACTATATCAGACACGGGAACTATTATTGCACCAATTATACCATGGAATGTTAATTCAATAATTATAAGCTTGGTTACAGGAGTATCATGCGTATCTTACGCGCCATATGCAGTTCTTTGCTTTTTATTCCCTCTAATTACGATTTTATCAGCTATAAAAATAAAATAATTTACATAATACATGTAAGTTATTAATAATAGTTATTGACTTAACAAATACAAAAATAAGATAATATAAAATGTAGTATAATAGATTAGAGAGGTAAATGGTATGAATAAAAGTATAGTAGCGGTATGTGAAAATGAAGCATGTGCAAATGCACTTATAGAAGGTGGGGAAGCTTTAGGAGTTAACATAAGAACTGAGGTACAAAATGGTTCTAGTATAATAAATGAACTTTCAATAGAAGAAATAAAATCATCAATAGCAGTATTATTTGTTATAGATGGTACTGTAGAAGATATAGAGAAAATAGAGAGATTTATAGACTTTGAATATTACGAAGTAGAGCCTAAGTTTGTCATAAATGACCCTAAAGCCGTAATAAATGAAATTGTATTAGATATAAACTAAATAAAGTATTTTAAGCGTATTGATAAATTTATCAATACGCTTTTTTAGTATAAAAACAATTATCCATATTTTCTCCATATTTTTTTTATATAATGAAAAATATGAAAAGGAGAGTGATCTTATGGATGATAGTTGGCATTGTTTAAGTAAATATCAAAAAATAAAATATTTTAAAGAGTTCATATGTATCACTATTAAATTTAAGTAAAATAAAATTTATGCTTATGAACTCTTGTAAGGAGAAAATCATGGCAGAAAAAATAAGAATATTAATACATGAAAATAAAATTATAGAGTTAAGTGAATATCTACAAAGTATGAAACCTGTAGACATAGCAAAGCGTATGATGGATTTAGAAACTGAGGATTTAATTTTGGTGTTTAGAATACTACCAAAAGATGCATCAGCAGAGGTTTTTTCATATTTAGATAAAGAATCTCAACAATATATTGTAGAAATAATTGCAGATAGTGAAGTGAAAGAAATAATTGAAAAATTATTTTTAGATGATACTGTAGATTTAATAGAAGAGCTACCTGCTAATATAGTTAAAAAGGTTCTTAAAAATACTTCAAGACAAAAAAGAGAATTAATAAATCAATTCCTAAAGTATAACGAATCATCAGCAGGTTCTATAATGACAATAGAATTTGTTGATTTAAAAGAAGATATGACAGTAAAAGAAGCTATAAATCATACTAGAAAAACTGGATTAAATAAAGAAACAATAGATACCTGTTTTGTGATAGATAATTACAGAAAATTAAAAGGAATTATTACTATAAAAGATTTGATTTTAAGTGATGAAGAAACATTGATTTCAAATATAATGGATAAAAACACAATAAGCGTAAAAACATGTGAAGACCAAGAAGCAGTTGCTTCTTTATTTAAAGAGTATGACCTAGTCTCAATGGCAGTAGTAGACAAAGAAGAAAGACTAGTCGGAATAATAACAATAGATGACATAGTAGATATTATTGAACAAGAAAATACCGAAGATTTTCAAAAGATGGCAGCCATAAAACCCAGTGAAGAGGCATATTTAAAAACGCCAGTAATACAGTTAGCAAGACATAGAGTAGTATGGCTTTTAGTTTTGATGATATCAGCAACTGTAACAGGATCAATAATAAAAGAGTTTGATGAAGTTATTCAATCAGTGGTTATACTAGCTGCATTTATACCAATGCTTATGGATACTGGTGGAAATGCAGGATCTCAATCATCAACATTAATTATTAGAGGTTTAGCCCTTGGAGATATAAGCACAAAAGATTATCTAAAGGTAATGTATAAAGAGTTTAGAGTAAGCTTAATCGTAGCATCAATACTTTCGGCTGTTAATTTTTTAAGGATATACTTTTTAGAAAATACAGATATAATGATTACACTCACTGTATGTGGTAGTCTATTTTTTACTGTAATAATAGCAAAGGTTGTAGGAAGTATTCTACCTATTATAGCTAAAAAATTAAAATTAGATCCAGCTATAATGGCAAGTCCACTTATAACAACAATAGTAGATGCATTTGCATTAACTATATATTTTACACTAGCTAGATTATTTTTAGGAATATAATGAATTAAATCAATGAAGCCTATGTATAACTTGTTTTATCATAGGCTTTTATTTTAGGAAAGACGGAAAATTATGAAGACTAAAAAATATAAAATAAAAATATTAAAAGAATTAGACATAAAACTTATACTCAGCATATTATCAATATTTATATTTGGAATAATAATGCTAAGTAGTGCAACACATGCAAGAGATACGGGGAATTACAGTAAGATAATTAAACAAATAATAGCTTTTTCTTTAGCAGTTATTTTAATATTAATAACACTAATGATCAACTATAATACTTTAGGTAAAAATTATAAAGCTTTTTATATAATGAGCATAATATTACTATTAATAATATGGGTTCCAGGTCTTGGAAAGGTTCAGGAAGGGTCAAGAAGATGGATAAAACTAGGTCCACTATACCTTCAAACATCTGAATTGGTAAAGATTACTTTTACAATAAGTTATGCTAAAATAGTTGAAAAAAGAAGAGGAAAGTTAAATACAATAAAAGAATTAATTCCAGTGATTATTTATGCAATGCCCATATTAGTATTAATGCTTATACAACCTGATTTAGGAGGAACTATAGTATTTGGATGTATAATATTTGGTATGTTATTTGTAGCAGGACTCAATATAGATATAATAAAAAAAGCATTTATAGGATTATTAATATTAGTTCCTTTAATTTATATGCTTATGGCTCCACACCAAAAAGTGAGGATACAGGCATTTTTACATCCTGATGACTTAAGCTATCCAGGGAATTATCAAGTTGTTCAATCCATGATAGCAATAGGATCTGGAGGAAGTAAAGGAAAAGGACTTTATAATGGAACTCAAAATAATAGTAATTTTTTACCTGTACAAGATAGTGACTTTATATTTGCTGTTATAGGAGAAGAGCTTGGAATGGCAGGTATGTTTACAATTATATTTTTATATATGATGTTTATTATAAGAATGATTAACATGGCAAGAGAGGCAAAAGATTTTTATGGAACATTAATAATAGTAGGTGTAACAAGTATGTTTACTTATCAAATTATACAAAATATAGGAATGACGATGGCATTAATACCTGTTACAGGTGTAACATTACCTTTAATAAGTTATGGAGGAAGTTCTTTAGTTTCATCATTAATTAGCTTAGGATTAGTTTTAAATGTAGGTATGAGGAAGAAAAAAATAAATTTCTAGAAAGGGGATAATAATATGGTCAATGTATTACTCGTAGATGATGAACCTAAAATATGTGAATTTATAAAAGCATGTTTAGATGTAGAAAATTATAATACAGATGTTTCTCATGATGGAAAAACTGCAATAGACTATTTTGATAATAATAGTTATGATATTGTAATATTAGATAGAATGCTACCGGATATAAGTGGAGAAAAAATATGTGAATATATAAGGAAAAAATCAAATACTCCAATAATAATGCTAACAGCAAAAATAGAGGATGAAGATAAAATAGATGGATTTAAATTAGGATGCGATGATTATATTTGCAAGCCATTTAATGTAGTAGAATTAGTTTACAGAATTAAATCTATCTTAAAAAGAAGCTTAGATTTAAAGGAAACATCATCAATAAAATTTGGAGAAGAGTTTGAATTAAGTAAACTTTCCCCAGAATTAAAAATAAGAGGAGAACAAATAGTACTTACTCTTACTGAGTATAAAATACTACTAAGACTTGCATCCAACCCAAAAAAGACATACACAAGAGAAGAGCTTTTAGAAAATACAACTGAAAGCTATTACGAAAAAATAGATAGAGTTATAGATAGCCATATAAAGAATTTACGCCAAAAGATAGAAGCTGATTCTTCTAAGCCTAAAATTATACAAACTGTATATGGAGTAGGATACAAATTTGGATTATAAAACTAAATCGATAAATGGAAAAATAATTAAAGCATTTTCTATTATAATGCTATTAACTATTGTATCCATAAAAGTATTTGTAGCTATGACTTTTGAAAATGGGTTTAGAAAATATGTTGATGATAGTAATAAAGCAGAAGTAGAACACCTTATTTTTGATCTGAAGAATATATATAAAGATGATAGTTGGGATATAGAAACTATAAAAGCTTTAGGAGAAGATGCTATTAGAAAGGGAATAGCTCTTGAGATATACGATAAAAATAAAAAATTAGTATGGAGTATATTTGAGGATGAAAAAGTATTATCTAATGAAACATTAAATGAAATAAGTAAAAATATGCAAAGTATAGATAATACTTGGAATGATCAATTTAGTGAGTATGAAATTACTGTTTATGATGACAATGGAAATATTGCTGGATATCCATATATAGGACATTATGCATCTACATATTATATGAAAAATGATATGGAATTTTTTCATGATATGAATAAGGTAATTATAATTATAGCTATTATATCTATAGGAAGTATTATAATTATATCCTTTATAATATCTAAATCTATATCAAATCCTATAGCTAAGGTATCAAAAATGGCTAAAGATATAGAAAAAGGCAACTATAAAGATGATATAGATTATAAAAGTAGTATAAATGAAGTGGATGAACTCATTAATTCTATAAATAAACTTGGATATGAACTAAGTGAACAAGAAAATTTAAGAAAAAGACTTACTACAGACATAGCGCATGAACTTAGAACTCCTTTAACAAGTATAAAGGGACATTTAGACCTTATAATAGCAGGCATATGGGAGCCATCAAAAGAAAGGTTAATAAGTATAAATGAAGAAGTAGCTAGAATTACAAAACTAGTAGAAGGACTTAGGAACCTAGCTAAATTTGATAGTGAAAAAAATAAGTTAGAAAAAGAAAAAATAAATATAAAAAATCTAATAACAAATATAGTATATAATTACGAAGGTAAGGCATTAGAAAAAAGTATAAATATATATTATGATCTTGAAGATATATATATCTATATAGACAAAAGGCAATTTTCTCAAGTAATTATAAATTTATTGTCTAATGCAATTAAGTATACGAATATTAATGGAGATATTAAAATAAAAAATTATATAAAAGATTCTAATATTAATATATCTATAAAAGATAATGGTATAGGAATACCTAAAAAAGATATAAATTATATATTTCAACGTTTTTATAGAGTAGATGAATCTAGGAGTAAAGAAACAGGTGGAATTGGTGTAGGTCTTACTATATCAAAATCAATAGTAAAATTACATGGTGGAGATATAATTGTAAATAGTGAGATAGATAAAGGAACTGAATTTATTATTAAATTACCAATAAAAAAGGTATCAACTAATTAAAATAGTTGAT
>NZ_HG529399.1 GCF_000499525.1 Faecalimicrobium dakarense
TAATTAAAATAGTTGATACCTTTTTTATAATATATCTGTTTTATGGATAAAATGTATAATATAAATCTTAAGGAGGATAAGTTAAATATGGAAACAAAGTTTGAAAATAGAAAAATGATAATAGAATACATAGAAAAAAATAGTGATATTATAAAAGATAAAAGTTATATATTTAAAGTTAGTATAAAGGATTTTGATACACCTAATTTAAATATCGAGTATGATTCTAGTGAAGATACTATTGTAAGAACGTGGATTGAAGAAGATGTTGCAAATATTCCTAAAAGTCATGTTGTGCATAAGATCTTTAGTTTAATAGAATATGAGGTAGTAGAAGTAATCAAATTTATGATAAAACACATATAAATACTGCTAAGTTAACAAAAATATGTAGATAAGTCTGAAAATTGTGGACAATTTTATGAAAACGTATTCAAAAACTATCCTGAAAAGGATAGTTTTTATATTGGAAAATATTATATTTTAACTCATCTGTGGATAAATCAAAAATTTAATTAAATTAATTCATATTGATAATCTAAATGTAACTTATTTAGTATAAAATGTAATTATACAAAAATAGAAAGAAGTGACAGATATGAAAATAATAAAAAAAATTTTTACATTTATATTAATAACAATAATATTTGCAACATTACTTTTAGTTTACATGGCAAAGATAGAACCCAATATGCTAATAGCTAGAAATTACAATATACATATCAATGAAAATAAAGAATCGAGTAATATAAAAATAGTTCAATTTACAGATACTCAACTAGGTGAATTTTATTCTTTAAGTCAATTAGAAAAAGCGGTAAATAAAATTAATGGACAAGATCCAGATATTGTATTATTTACAGGCGATTTAATTGATAAAGCAAGTAAATATAAAGATATAGATAAGATAACTTCAATAATGTCTAATATAAATCCTAAACTAGGTAAGTATGCAGTATGGGGTAACCATGATTATGGTAGTGGAGGACATAAGTATTATGAGAATATAATGACTGACTCAGGATTTAAAGTACTTGTAAATGAAACAGTATCTATTTCTGTAAGTAAAGATAAAAATATTACTATATCAGGTTTAGATGAAGTTATGTTCGGTAAGCCAAATGCAAAATCTATAATAAAAATGACAAATAGCAATGACGTAAATATATTAATGTTGCATGAACCGGATTTAATTAGTGAATTTAAAGATTCAAATATAGATTTAGCAGTTGCCGGTCATAGCCATGGAGGTCAAGTAGCGCTTCCATTTATAGGAGCTATAATTACACCTCCATTTGGAGAGAAATATACGAAAGGCTTCTATGAAATAAACGATAGAATGAAGTTATATGTTAATTCAGGTTTAGGGAATACAAGATCACCTTTTAGATTAATGAATATACCAGAAATATCAGTATTTAATGTTGAATAAAGGAAAAGTAAATAACATTAAGTGCTAGTCCAGAATAGAATGTATTAAAAGAGGTGAAAAAATTTGAAAAATTCTCAAAATACAGGAAAATATTTTTGGACGCGCTTTTCAAGTGTTAGAAAAACAATTGCATTATTATTGACAGTTGTTTTTTGCTATTTAAGTATAATTGGAAAAATTACACAGGACCAATTTATACCAGTATTTAGTATGGTAATTGGATATTATTTTGGAAAATCTACTGCTTTAGATAATGTATCTAATTCTAATAAAGATAATAAAAATAATAATATGCAAAATTAAGCTCAGAACTATTCTTCTGAGCTTAATTCCATTAAGACATCTTTTAAATTTTCTAAAGATGTACCAAGTTTAATAAGTTGACTATCTGATAAAGTTGAAAGTCTTACTTTTAAAGCATCTTGAGCATGTTTAAACTTTTCATCTAGATATTCGTGACCTTTTTGTGTTAATTCAATATTAATAATCCTACGGTCTTTCTTATCTGGAATTCTCTCAACCATTTCCTCATCAATAAGCTTATTAAGAAGCTTAGTCATATTAGGTGTAGAAATTAGAAGTTTCTTACCAATTTCCGATATAGGCAACATTCCTTTTTCCTTTAAAACAGCCATTATTTGAAAATGAGAATGATTTAATTTATCAGGTGAAAGATTACAATCATTTTTTGTAAATAATTTTTTTTGAACAATGGCATTATAGCTATAAAGTTTTGAACTATATTTTCTAGCTTAGTATCATTCATTTACCTTATCCTCCATAAAAAATATAAGTGACATTTATTAGTATAAATTAATAGAATAAATTTAGTGACCAAGAAAATAATATATATTATTGACTTTTTTTTAAAAACATATATACTTAAAAAGTATAATATTTCAAAAGTATAACTATTAAAAAATATAACTATGTTAACTATTATACAACAAATTTTATCAAATTGTAAAATTTATAATTTAAAATTATTTAAGTTATTAAAAATATTTAACAATGTGGAGGAGGAGTGATTAATGTTTAAAGTTCTTAAGTACTTAAAACCATTTGTGTTATCAATTATAACAGTAGTTGCGCTTTTAGTTGTGCAAGCAGTATGTGATCTTTCATTACCAGATTATACATCAAAAATTGTTAACGTTGGTATTCAGCAAAATGGTATAGAAAATGCAGTACCAAAGGAAATTCGTAAAAGCGAATTAAACAAACTTATGATTTTCATGACAGATAGTGAAAAAAGTAAGATCGAAAAAAATTATGTTTTATCAGAAAATGATAAAAATATTTATGATTTAAAAACAAAAGATGAGGAAACTATAGACGAACTTAATTCAATAATGAGTAAATCGATAATGAGAGTTTCAGGAATCGATATGGCAAATAAAGAAGGAGCAATACCAAATATTCCAAAAGGTATGGATATCTGGTCGGTTATTCCTAAAATGCCACAAAATCAAATAAATGAAATGAAAAAAGGAATCGATGAAAAATTAGAAAATTTAGATGAAAATATGTTAACACAATCATCGGTTTACTATGTTAAAAATGAATATGAAAAAATTGGAATAGATACAGAAAAACTACAAACTAATTACATACTTACTTCAGGAGCTAAAATGCTAGGTATAGCACTTATAAGTATGGCAGCAACAGTAACTGTAGGATTTTTAGCAGCTAGAGTAGCAGCAGGAATGGGTAAAAACCTTCGTAAAGATGTGTTTAGAAAAGTTGTAGGATTTTCAAATACAGAATTTGATAAATTCTCAACTGCATCTTTAATAACTCGTAGTACTAATGACATTCAACAAATACAAACATTCATGGTTTTATTAGTTAGAATGGTATTTTACGCTCCAATACTAGGTATAGGTGGAGTAATTAAGATATTAAATACTGATACATCTATGGCATGGATAATAGGTGTTGCAGTAGTGGCTATATTATCATTTGTAAGTGTATTATTTGCATTAGCAATACCAAAATTTAAAATAGTTCAAAAACTTGTTGATAAATTAAACTTAGTAACACGTGAATCACTTACAGGAATGTTAGTTATTCGTGCATTTGGTACTCAAAAAACTGAAGAACAGAGATTTGATGAAACAAATGAAATGCTTAGAAAAACAAATACATTCGTCAATCGTATAATGGCTTTAATGATGCCTACTATGATGCTTATTATGAATGTAATAACAGTTATAATAGTATGGTCAGGAGCTCATCAAATAGATGCTGGGAATATGCAAGTTGGAGATATGATGGCATTTATACAATATGCAATGCAAATTATAATGTCATTCTTAATGTTAACAATGCTATCAGTTATATTACCACGTGCATCTGTATCAGCTGGACGTATAGGAGAAGTTTTAGAAACTAATGTAGTTATAGATGATCCTAAAAATCCTAAAGAATTTAACAAAGAAGAATATGGAAACGTTGAATTTAAAAATGTTTCATTTAAATATCCAGATGCCGAACATAATGTTTTAACTAATATAAACTTTGTGGCAAAGCCTGGTGAAACAACAGCCTTCATAGGAAGTACTGGTAGTGGGAAGTCAACACTTATAAACTTAATACCTCGTTTCTTTGATGTATCTGAAGGTGAAGTATTAGTAAATGGTGTAAATGTTAAAGATATAAATCAACATGAGTTAAGAGATGAGATAGGATATGTTCCACAAAAAGGAGTATTATTCTCAGGAACAATTGAAAGTAATATAAAATATGGAGTGGAAAACTTAAGTCAAGATGAGTTAGAAAAAGCATCTGATATAGCTCAAGCTATGGAGTTTATAGATAATAAACCAGATAAATTCCAAACTGAGATATCGCAAGGTGGTACGAATGTATCAGGAGGTCAAAAACAAAGACTTTCTATAGCTCGTGCTCTTGCAAAAAATCCAAAGATATTAATATTTGATGATAGTTTCTCAGCGCTAGATTTAAAAACTGATGCAGCCCTTCGTAAAAAATTAAAAGAAGAGATACACAATAGTACAATGCTTATAGTTGCTCAAAGAGTAAGTACTATTATGAATGCAGATCAAATAATAGTTCTTGATGAAGGTAACATGGTAGGAATTGGGACACATGAAGAGCTTATTAAAAGTTGTGAAGTATACAACCAAATAGCTCAATCTCAGCTTTCAAAGGAGGAATTATAAAATGAATCCAAAGAGTAATTCAAGAAAAATGGGACCAGGTGGCCCAGGTGGACCTATGGGAGCAATGGCAGGAGTAAGTAAAGCTAAAGATTTCAAAGGTACTATGAAAAAGTTAATACAACACTTAAAACCGTATAAAATGGCGATGGTACTTGTTGTAATATTTGCAATAGGTAGTGCAGCATTTAATATAGTAGGGCCAAAAATACTTGGAAATGCAACTACAGCTATATTTGAAGGCTTAGTTAATAAAATAAGTGGCTCAGGAAATGGTATAGATTTTGGATATATAGGAAGAGTATTATCAATGCTAGTAGTATTGTATGTTATAAGTGCATTATTCTCATTTGTCCAAACATTTGTAACATCAGATATATCACAAAAAGTATCTTATAATTTAAGAAAAGAAATATCAGAAAAAATTAATAAATTACCTTTAAATTACTTTGATAAAACTACAAATGGAGAAGTTTTATCTAGAGTAACTAATGACGTTGATGCAATAAGTCAAAACTTAAATCAAGTTTTATCTCAAATGATAACAGCAGCTACAACTATTATAGGTGTGTTAATAATGATGTTATCAATAAGTGTGAGCATGACTATTGCAAGTTTAGTTATAATACCACTTTCATTAATATTTATAATGTTAGTAGTAAAAAGATCACAAAAATACTTTAAAGAACAACAAGAATATTTAGGTAGCACTAATGGTCATGTAGAAGAAATCTATAGTGGACACAACATAATGAAGGCATTCAATGGAGAAGAAAAAGCTATAAATGAATTTGAAGAGATAAATGAAAAACTTTATAATTCAGCGTGGAAATCTCAATTCCTATCAGGAATGATGATGCCAATAATGACATTTATAGGTAACTTAGGTTATGTTATAGTAGCTATAATGGGTGGATATCTTGCTATAAAGAAAACTATCCAAGTTGGAGATATACTATCTTTCATACAATACACAAGATCATTTATGCAACCTATAGCACAAACAGCTCAAATATCTAATGTTATGCAAGCCACAGCAGCAGCAGCAGAAAGAGTATTTGAATTTTTAGAAGAAGAAGAGGAAGCTAAAGATACGACTAATCCTTTATCTAGTGAAAATGTAAAAGGTGAAGTTGAATTTGAAGACGTTCATTTTGGATATGATGAAGATAAAATAATAATAAATGACTTCTCAGCTAAAATAAAGCCTGGCCAAAAAGTTGCAATAGTTGGACCGACAGGTGCAGGTAAAACAACTGTTGTTAAGCTACTTATGAGATTCTATGAATTAAATAGTGGTAAAATATTAGTAGATGGTCACGATATTAAGGACTTTACTCGTAATGATTTAAGAGATATGTTTGGTATGGTACTACAGGATACATGGTTATTTAATGGTAGTATGATGGAAAACATAAGATATGGTAGGTTAGAAGCAACAGATGAAGAAGTCATAGAGGCATCTAAATTAGCACATGCGGACCACTTTATAAAAACTTTATCAGAAGGATATAAAACTGAAGTTAATGAAGAAGCAAACAATATATCTCAAGGACAAAAGCAATTATTAACAATTGCTAGAGCTATACTTTCAGACCCTAAAATATTAATATTAGATGAAGCAACAAGTTCAGTTGATACACGTACAGAAGTTTTAATACAACAAGCTATGGAAAATCTTATGAAAGGTAGAACAAGTTTCATAATAGCACATAGACTATCAACTATTAGAAATGCAGATATTATTTTAGTAATGAAAGATGGAGATATAATAGAACAAGGAAGTCATGAAGAATTATTAAAGGCTAAAGGATTCTATTCTGACCTATATAATAGTCAGTTTGAAGAAGGCGAAGCATCTTAAAATATAATAAATAAAAAATACCCAAGTTAAAATAAATTTTAATTTGGGTATTTTTTTATTTAACTAGCTTAGGTGACAATATAGGAGCTCCAAATTTAAAAAAGCATCTAAAATATAAACAAACTTAAAATGTAAATATTTATAAGTTAGATGTATAATTGATATAAAAAGCGAAAGGAACAAGGGGATTTATGAAAAAGAAAATATTAGGGGGAGTATTAGGTATATCCACATTATTAATAGGAGGATGTACATCTACAAAAATAACAGAGGTAAATGTACTTGCAACTACTGATTTACATGGTGTAATACCATATGAATTAAATTCATATGTAGAAAATGAAAAAAAGAAAGATAAAAATATAACTTTAGTAGATGCAGGGGATTTTGTAGATAGGGAATTTGGAACATCTGAAGATATGGAAAAATTCTTTGAAGAAAGCTATGAGGATATGCAAAATGGAAAGGCTAAGCATAGGGAAATACCTCTTGCAAAAGAAATGAAAGAAGCTGGTTATGATACTGTAACCCTTGGAAATCATGAGTTTGTATCTAATGATAAATCTAGCTTAGATAATATGATAGATGATTTTGAGAAACAAGGAATAAGTGTTTTATCAGCAAATACTTATAAGAAAAATGGAGAGAGCTACACAAAACCTTATATTATAAAAGAAATTAAAACTCCAGAGGGAAATATAAAATTAGGTATACTAGGTCTTACGATAAAAGAAGTTGGAGAAAGTAAAGAATGGGTAGAAGATAAATTAGTACCTACTAAATCTTTAGAACTAAAGGATCAGAAACAGTATAATGGTGAATTATACATGAATGACTTGGTAGAAGATGCGAAAAAGTGGGTTAAGGTAATGAAAGAAAAAGACAAAGCAGATGTTATAGTAGCTGTTGCACATACAGGAGAAAAGCCTAAAAAGCCAAAACATCCAGGAAATAGGATACAAGATTTAGCTCAACAAGTCGATGACATTGATGCAATAGTTGCAGGGCATAATCATGTTCAAATTAAACAAAATGATTATAAAAATAAGTCTGGTGAAAATGTTATAGTTACAGAGCCTGGTAAGCATGGTGAGTGCATTTCAAAAATTAATTTTAAGTTGGAAAAAACTAAAAAGGGCTGGAATGTTGTTGATAAGTCTAGTGATATAACTCAGTTTGAGGAAAGTAAAAAACTTTTAAAAAATTATTTGATAATATGGTAGAGCTTAATATGGGGATATACGAAATAGGCGATAAATTAGGAGAAAAAATAAGTTTATCAAAAATAAGTTCTTTAAAATGGGACAAGGGATATGCATTTAAGCCAGGTACCCCAAGAGAAAAAATATATAATACTGTAGGATATAAGTTTTATAGAATTACTGAAAGTGATGATGTATCTCAGGTAGTACTTATGGATGGAGATAAAGTTGTTTTTTATTCAGGATGGGGTGACAATTTAAAACCATATACTATGGACTTTGAGAATGTGGATTTCAAGGATGAGGTTTTAACTATCCTTCCTGACAAAAGTGATTACTTTAAGATTGGTAGAGGTGAAAAAAATCCAATAACTGATAGACATGCTATCAAGCTAACTTATTTAAATGATTAATTTTAGCTTATTATAGAAAGAGGGTATCGTATTTTACGGTACCCTCTTTCATTTGTTTATTTTTTATGTGAAAAATTATAAATTTAAAATTTTCATTATAAAGTCAAATTTTTATTATAAAGTCAAATTTATTTTCATATAATTTATTAAAGTAAGTCAATGATTAAATAACTTAAATAACTTAAAAAATTAACACAAAATTATAAAGCGAAAGGATAAAATTACAAATACATTCACTTAGTAGAGAACTACAATTAAGTTATAATCAACGAAGAAAAAATAAAAAGAAAACGATTTCTAAAAATTTTTAACAAGGGGTGGAGATTATGCCAAATATAGTATTAACAAGAATTGATAACAGATTAATCCATGGTCAAGTAGCAACAATGTGGTCTTCAAGTGTTGGAGCTAATTTATTATTAGTTGCAAATGATGAAGTTTCAACTAATGAATTTAGACAGGGGCTTATGGATATGGCAGCACCGAGTTTTGCTCAAACAAGATATTTTTCAATCGAAAAAACTATAAATATAATTGATAGAGCAAGTGATGCTCAACACATAGCTATAATATGTGAAAATCCACAAGATGTAGTTAGATTAGTAGAGGGTGGAGTACCTATAAAAAAAGTTAATATAGGAAATATGCATATGGCAGAGGGAAAAAGACAAGTATCAAAAGCTGTGTGTGTAGATGATAGAGATGTAGCTGCATTTAAACGCCTTAGAGAATTAGGAGTAGAGCTAGAAATCAGGAGAGTTCCAAGTGAATCTGCTGAGAATATAGATGAATTATTCAAATAAGGGGGTAAGTTTTTATGGAATTAAGTTTTATCCAAATTGGTCTTATTTTATTAGTGACAATGATAGCAGCAATAGACCAGTTCAACTTTTTAGAGTCTTTGTATAGACCAATAATAGTTGGACCGATAATAGGAGCTATCATGGGGGATTTACAAACAGGACTTATAGTTGGTGGTTCTTATGAACTTATGATGATAGGGGCAATGCCAGTAGGTGGAGCTCAACCACCAAATGCAGTTATAGGTGGAATAATGGCAACAGTATTTGCAATACAATCAGGTCTTGATACTTCAGCTGCATTACCACTTGCAATACCATTTGCATTGCTTGGTCAATATGCAGTTACTGCTTTATTTACAGTAATGTCACCTTTAATGGGACTATGTGATAAAGCTGCTGATAATGCTAATCCAGGAGGAGTAGACAAAGTTAACTATATGGCGATGGGTATATTAGCAGTATCTTTTGCTTTAATAGTTTTAGCTGGACTATTAGCAGGTCAAGCGATAGGTGAAACATTAACAACTGCATTACCTGTATGGGTATGGGATGGATTAACTGCAGCTGGTAAGATGATGCCAGCACTAGGATTTGCAATGTTACTTAAAGTTATGTTAAGTAAAGAATATGCATTATTTATGATGTTAGGTTTTGTATTAGTAGCATATGGAAAATTACCACTATTAGCTATAGCTATAGTAGGTATAGCTGCAGCAGTTTATGACTTCCACGTAAGTATGAAAACTAAAAATACAGGAGGAGGTATAGGAGATGGCATCTAATACAGAAGCAATGAGAGGTCAAAGGGAGTATATTGATAAAACCGAAGCCGAAACTCTTGACAATAAAACATTAAACCAAATGGCTTGGAGATCAATGTTTTTACAAGCATCATTTAACTATGAAAGAATGCAAGCTGGTGGATGGTTATACTCTATTCTTCCAGGTCTTAAAAAAATACACAAAAATAAAGAAGATTTATCAACATCAATGAAACATAACTTGGAATTTTTCAACTGTCATCCATTCTTAATAACATTTGTTATGGGAATAATAATGTCTCTTGAGCAAAAGAAGGCAGATGTTCAAACTATACGTGCTTTAAGAGTTGCAGCTATGGGACCTTTAGGTGGTATAGGTGATGCAATATTCTGGTTTACATTATTACCAATATCAGCAGGTATAGGAGCTAATCTTTCTCTTCAAGGTAGTATATTAGGACCTATTATATTCTTCGTATTATTTAATGTAGTTCACTTAGGTTTAAGATTTGGCCTTATGCATTGGTCATATAAAGTAGGAGTTGAAGGAATAACTAAACTTACTAAAAATGCTAAAGAATTTACAAGATCAGCTACAATACTTGGTATGATAGTTGTAGGAGCTTTAATAGCTTCATATGTAAGCATTACTTTAGTTACACCAGAAGCTTTAAGTATGTCTGGGACAATAGATTTACAATCAATATTAGATTCTATAATGCCTTGCTTATTACCACTTGCAGTAACATTTGGTATGTATGGTTTAGTTAAGAAAAATGTATCTCCATTAGTTAATATATTAGTATTAGTAGTGATTGGATTAATAGGAGCGTATATAGGAGTATTTAAATTCTAGGAGGATTAAATGATTATAATAACAGGACATGGAAAGTTTGGGTCTGGACTTACAACTAGCCTAGACTTAATAGTTGGAAATCATGACTTTGTAAAATCTGTTGATTTTACAGAGGAAAAATCTCCAGAAAAGTTAAAAGAAGAAATAAAAAGCTTTGTAAAAGAAGCTGATGGTAATGTATATATATTCACTGACTTAGTAGGAGGGACACCTTTTAAAGTAAGTAGTGAATTGACTTTAGATTATAAGAATGTAGAAGTACTTTGTGGAACTAACTTACCGATGCTTGTTGAAGCTACTATGATGGTATCTTTAGGATGTGATATTGATAGCGAATCAATAAAAGATGCAGGCATTAGTAGTATAAGACCTCAAGCTAAAACAGTAGTATTTTCAGATGATGGAATATAAAAAGAGTGCCATATGGCACTCTTTTTATTTTATAAATAGCATATATTTTTGTTACATAGAAAAAAATATAATTGAGGTTAAGTATATAGTTATTATCTATAAAATAAATAATAGAATATTTGGTATAATTTAATTTAGACATTAAAATAACATATATTATATAAAAATAAGTTAAAGGAAGTGCGTTATTATAAGTAACTTAAATAATAAAAAATAAATCATTTTGGATTACCATACTAGTAATATTGATTGCAATTATAATTTATATATATGTACCAGTAATAAATCAACCTATAAACAAGATGATGTCTTACCTTATTGCACTAGACCTAGAAGGATTAAAAGAATATATATTGTCATTTGGGATATGGGCTCCAATAATATCATTTTTACTTATGATACTTCAATCCATAGCAGCTCCTCTTCCTTCATTTGTAATAACATTTACAAATGCCGCATTATTTGGATGGATAAATGGAGCGATATTATCATGGATTAGTGCTATGACTGGAGCAATGCTATGCTTTTATATAGCAAAGTTTTTAGGAAGAGATACGGTTGAAAAACTTACTAGTAAATTTGCCCTTAAAAATGTAGATGAATTTTTTGATAAATATGGAAAACATACTATATTAATAGCTAGACTTTTACCATTTATGTCTTTTGACTTAGTAAGCTATGCAGCAGGTCTTACTTCAATAAGTTTTACTTCATTTTTTATAGCTACAGGTATAGGACAATTACCGGCTACAATAGTTTATTCTTATGTAGGTGGCATGCTTACTGGAGGAGCAAAGTTGATGATGCTAGGAATACTAACACTATTTGCTATCAGCATATTTATATATATGATTAAGACTATATATAATGAAAGGCAATCTAAACAAAAATAAATACTGACATTAAATAGGATTGGTATATTAATATCAATCCATTTGTTTTTAAAAGTATAGGGGGTGCTATATGCATAAAATAGATTTAAGTAAAGGTGTCTTAAAAGATGTCAATGAGAATAATAAAAACTGTATTAATTGCAAAATTTGCTTTAACTCGTGTCCTATGATGAAAGAGTATAGCTCATCTCCTAAAGAATTACTACAATCAATTATAGATAATGGAATGATAGATAAAAAAATTCCGTACTCATGTATGCTATGTGATGTATGTACAATAAAATGTCCAAAGGATATAAATTTAAAAAATATGTTTTATGATATAAGAAAAGATATTTTTGAAAATAATTTAAATATTATAGATGATATTGGATATAAGACAGTAAAATTTCATCAAACAAATAGCTTTTCGCCTATTTTTTCTAAGCGGTTTATTAACAAAACTAGTAAAAAAATATTTTTCCCGGGATGTAGCTTATCAAGTTATAGCTCAGATATAGTATTAAAAACCTATGATTATTTAAAGTCCAATATAGATAATATATCATTAGTTTTTGAATGTTGTGGAAAGCCAACACTATCAATGGGAGATATGGATAAATTTAATGAATACTATAGTAAATTAGATTTTATGTTCAATGAAAATGATATTTATGAGGTTATAGTTGCTTGTCCAAATTGTTTTAAGACAATAGGAAGCCATAGCGAAAATGTAAAAGTTAGAACACTTTGGGAAGTGATAAAGGAATATGGTGTACCTAAAGAGTTACAAGATTACTATAAAGATGTAAATCTAGGATTTTCACTTCATGACCCTTGTCCAGTGAGAAACGAAAGTAAGGTACATGAATCAGTTCGTTATATACTGGAGTCATTAGGAGTTAAGGTTGTAGAGTTTGATAAGAATAAAGAGAAAAGTGAATGCTGTGGATCTGGAGGTATGGTCAAAGTAACTAATAAAGAATTAGCAAACAAGCAAACTAGAAAAAGAGCTAATGAGGCAAAAACTGAAAATATAGTAACATACTGTGAGGCTTGTTGCGAGTCTATGCTAAGTGTAGAAAAGCAAACCCTACATATATTAGATTTCATGTTTAATGAAGATGTTATAAATAAAAAGAAATTTACTCAAGATAAAAAGTCTACTATAAAAAAATGGAGTACAAGATATAAAGGAATAAAGTTAGCTAAAAAAACTTTACAAGCTAATAAATTATAGTATAAAAAAGGAAAGGTATTTTAGTATGAATGAAAGTAAAAATAATTTATTAAAGTATAGTTTAAGTTTAATTGTTATTATCATTTTGGGCTTAATAGTATATAAAATTTTTAGTATGGATATAGGTATAGATGATGTTAAATCATATGTAAATTCATTTGGAACTATGGCACCAGTAGCGTACATTATAATGTTTGCATTAGTTCCACTTACTCTATTTCCTGATTCAATACTAGCTATAGCTGGAGGATTAGCATTTGGTTTATTTAAAGGATATATTTATACAGCAATAGGAGCATTAATAGGTGGAAGTATATCTTTTTATATATCTAGAAGATTAGGAAGACGTGTAGTAAAAAAGCTTACTAAAGATAAATTAGATAATATAGAGCTTATGATAAATGAAAAAGGGTTTATAATAGTATTTTTGCTTAGGTTAATACCATTATTCCCATTTGATGTAATAAGCTATGGATCAGGGCTTACTAGTATAAAATATAAGGATTTTTTATTAGCTACATTTTTAGGGACTATACCAGGTATTTTAGTATTTACTAATATTGGAGCTAAATCATTAGATATAGGAAGTAATAGTTTTTATATATCAATAGGAGCACTAATATTACTTATATTAATATCAATAGTTTTAAAAAATAAATTTATATTAAAGAATGTAAATAAAGCACAGGAGGATTAAATGCTAGATACTCATGCAAGAAAATATGTTAACCCAATTATAGATGGGGGAGCTGAATTTTTTTTGAAATTTAAATTAACACCAAATAATGTAACTGTATTAGCACTTTTAATTGGCATAGGAACTTCTATATTTGTATATTTTGATATGGAACTAGTAGCAGTAATACTTCTTTGGCTATCAGGTTTTTTAGATGCTGTAGATGGAGCAATGGCAAGAAAAAGCAATACAACTTCAGCATTTGGAACTCTTATGGATATTACTTTTGATAGAATCGTAGAAGTTTCTATTATATTAGTTATAGGAATTAAATATGTTGATGTAAGAATTAACTTGATAGTATTAGCAGTTAGCATACTTATGTCCATGACCATATTTTTAACGGTAGGAGCGTTAACAGAGCAAAAAGGAATGAAATCTTTTTACTATCAAGCTGGAGTGGCTGAAAGGAGTGAAGGGTTTATAATGTTTACTCTTATGATACTTCTACCAAACTATTTAGCTATAATAATAAATATATTTTCATTAATGATTTTAATAACAGCAATTCAAAGGGCTTTAGAAGCTAAAAAAATATTAAATTAAGGGAGATAAATACATGAAAAAAAGAGTTTTAATATTTCTATGTATATTATTAACAATAAGCTTAGCTGGATGTTCGAATAAATTAGTAAGCAATATAGACATTTCAAATAGCAGCTATGAAGAAATACTTAAAGCAGCAAAAGGGAGCACTGTAAACTTTTATGGATATGGTGGCGATGAGGTAATGAATAAGTGGTTTGACACAGAGGTTATACCTCAGATGAAGGAAAAGTATGATATAAAAGTAAAACGAATAGGTATGGATATTGAAAATATACTTAACCAATTACTATCGGAGAAGCAAGTAAACAACTCTAAAGGAGTTATTGATGTAGTTTGGATAAATGGAGAAAACTTTAAAACAGCAAAAGATAATGATTTATTATTTGGTCCGTTTGTAGAGAAATTACCTAATTATAAAAACTATGTTGATATAAAATCTGAAGGTGTAAATATAGATTTTGGAACAAATGTAGATGGAATGGAAGCTCCTTGGGGAAAAGCTCAATTTGCAGTTATAAAAAATTCATCTAATATAAATGAGGCTATAACTAATACAGAAAATCTAAAAGAAGCAATAAAGAAATATCCAGGTAAATTTACATATCCAGCACTACCAGATTTCACAGGAAGCGCATTTGTAAGAAATGTAATATACGATATTGTAGGTTATGATAATGTAAAGAATCTACCGGAAGATGAAGAAAAAGTTAAAGAAGCAATTAAGCCAGCAATTGATTATTTAAATGAGATAAAACCATACTTGTGGAATAAAGGAAAAACATATCCACAAACAGCTTCTCAGCTAGATAATATGTATTCGGACAATGAAGTTTATTTTGACATGACATATTCACCAAATGGAGTTATGAGTAGAGTAAACAGTGGAGAATTTAGCAAAGATACTGAAATAATTGAATTTGATAAGGGAAATATAAGCAATACTCATTTTTTAGCTATCCCTAAAAGCTCACAAAACCATGCAGGTGCTATGGTTTTAATTGATTATTTAATGAGTATAGAGTCACAATCATCTAAATCTAATATTGAAAACTGGGGTGATACTACAGTTTTAGATATTGATAAAATCAATGATAAAGAAAAGTCTAAGTTTAGTGATTCTATAATAATAGAAAAATCAGTTCCAGAGTTAAAGGCAGGACTAGTTCCTATAATAGAAAAAATATGGATTGAAGAGGTTTTAGAAAGTGAAAAATAAATTAAAGCCTTATTTATTACTTGCACCCATAAGTATTACAGTAGTATTTATTATGGGTGTAGGTATACTAAATGCTGTTTACCAAAGTTTGGGATATTTTCCTCAAATAGGACTTAATAATTTTACACTTGATTATTATAAAGAGATTTTAAGAAATGAAACTTTCTTAAAATCTTTTATATTTACAATAAAAACTTCTTTTATTTCATCATCTTTATCAATTATTTTAGGTGTTATAATAGCTTATATTTTATCTAAGGTTAGATATTCTAGAATAAGAAAAAACATATTAAATCTTCCGGTAATAGTTCCTCATATAGTGGTAGTTACATTTATTTTTATGATATTTTCACAAAGTGGTATTATTTCAAGAATATTATATAATCTGGGAATTATAAAAGATTCATCACAATTTATTAATATGGTATCAGATAAAAATGGCATAGGTATAATTCTCGTGTACATATGGAAGGGAGCGCCTTTTACAGCTATAACAACATATAATATTTTAAAAAACATAAATGATGGATTGGAAAATGTAGCTATGAATTTAGGAGCAAGTAAAGTACAAGTTTTTAGACATATAATATTACCACTTGTCATGCCTAGTATATTATCATCATTTTTAATACTGTTTGCCTTTTCATTTGGATCATTTGAGGTACCATTTTTAATTGGGCCATCAACACCAAAAACATTATCAGTTCAGGCTTATATAAGTTACTCTAGTTCTGATTTAGCGCAAAGGCCAATTGCTATGAGTATTAATGTTATACTATCTACATTAAGTATCATTATACTTGTTATATACAACAAAATATTTAAAAAATTATATAAATTGTAGGTGATAATATGAATAAAAAGATAAAAATATTAATTATAGATTTTAGTATTATATTTTTAATTTTGCCACTTCTAATATTAATAGTTTGGGGATTTACTAATTCATGGGTATATCCAAATTTGTTGCCGCGAAATTATTCTCTTAGAGGATTAGAATATATTTTAAATATAGAGAATTTAAAAGTTTTATTAAATAGTATACTCATATCATTTATAGTAGTAATTATAACAATACTATTAAGCATACCAGCAGCTAGAGCACTTTCTTTATATGAATTCAGAGGAAAAAAGTTTTTCGAAATGCTTATTTTATCACCAGTAATAGTTCCTACAATTTCAGTTGCAATGGGAATTCATATAGTATTTATAAAGTTTGGAATGGCAAATACTTTAATAGGTGTAATAGTCATAAATTTACTACCATGTATTCCTTATGCTGTCAGAATAATAAGTGATGTATATATGTTAATAGGAGATAAATTTCAAATACAAGCAAGGGTATTAGGGGCAAATAAACTTGATGCATTAAGATTTGTTACTATACCTTTAATAATGCCGGGAATAATAGGTGCATCTAGTATGTGTTTTATAATATCTTTTAGCCAATATTTTCTAACTCTTATTATTGGCGGAGGAGTTGTGAAAACATATCCAATGATTATGTTCCCTTATATACAAAGTGGAGACAGAACAATATCATCTTTATATAGTTTAGTTTTTATAATTGTAAGTTTGATTGTACTAATTCTTACTGAACGTAGCATAAAAAAATATTATAGATGATAAATGTATGCTATTTGATTAATTTAAATATAAGGAGAACACTATGTCATCAGTTAAAGTTGTAAAACTTACTAAATATTTCAATAAAGTAAAAGTTTTAGATGATTTAAATTTAAATATAGAGCAAGGACAAATAATTTCATTACTAGGTCCATCTGGATGTGGGAAAAGTACAACATTAAAGATAATCGCAGGTATTTTAGAACCTGATGATGGAGATATACTATTTAATAATAAATCTGTGCTTAATATACCAATAGAGAATAGGAATGCAGTAATAGTATTTCAAGATTATTTGTTATTTCCTCACCTGGATGTATATGACAATATAGCATTTGGTCTAAAAATAAAAAAGAAAAAAATACATAATAAATAAGAAAGTTAAAGAATTATTAGAACTAGTAAAGCTAAATGGGTATGAAAAAAAGTATCCTTCAGAATTATCAGGAGGTCAAATGCAAAGGGTAGCAATAGCTAGAGCCTTAGCAATAGACCCTAAAATACTATTATTAGATGAACCATTTTCAAACTTAGACATAAACTTAAGAAATGAAATGAGAGAATTTGTATTAGATATACAAAGAATGCTAAATATAACAACTATATTAGTAACTCATGATAAAGAAGAAGCATTAATGATGAGTGATAAAATAGCTGTCATGTTAGATGGGAAGATAAAACAGTTTGATACACCTGATAATTTATATAAAAGTCCAAATAGTAAAGAAGTGGCAAATATATTTGGAGAAAGAAATTATATAAAAGGAAATTTAGAAAACAAAATGTTTAGAAGTAGTATTATAGACTTTGGATTAGAAAGCAATGAGAATATAAATGATATTGAAGTTATGATACCAAGAGAAAATATAAACATATTAAAAGAAGAATGTAAAGATGGTGTTGCAGGAAAAATAATCAAAAAGAGGTATGCAGGAGACAAAACTTATTATGATATAAGTTTAAATAATTATATTTTAAAAGCTATCAGCAATGATAATCTATTTATAGAAGGCCAAGTTGTTAAAATAGATATAAATAATAAAAATTTAATTTATTTTAAATAAAAATTCTTATTATGGAGAACTTAAATATAAATATGTTTATTTTTAAGTAGGAGGTAAAATAGTATGGATAACATAATGGCACAAAGAAATAAATTAGAAGATGGTAGTTATAATCTATCTCTTGAAGTTGCAGATTCTGCTTATTTTAATATATATGATAATGCAGATAAAAAATCAGGAGAAGAATTATTAAGAAACTATTTAAAAGATAACTCTGATGATGGAAGATATGAAAATGTAAAAGTAAATCATAATAAAAATAGACATCTAGTTAATATTACAGCTAAATTAAATTATGATAGTAATTTACATACAGAGTATGAAAATAGAGCAACAATAATGTATAAGAAGTAATTTTAGTGGACAAGTATAGCTAAGATTTATAACTATTAAAATAAAAAATTATTAAAAAATATAAAAAACTTTTTAAAAAAGTGTTGACGATATATATTTAAGATGATATAGTTATACTTGTCCGAAAGACAAGGACAAAAAACATAATCAACAACAAGTTGAGAATAA
>NZ_HG529400.1 GCF_000499525.1 Faecalimicrobium dakarense
ATTGTTTGTGTCTCTCTCGAGCACATTTATTATATTATCATCTTAGTTCAACAAGGTCAACTATTTTTTTACATTTTTTAAATTTATTTTAAATTTAAAATTTATTGTAATCTTATTTTAGATTATGTAATTGGCTTCATACCTATATTTTATCTACAATTTAATCAATAAAATTTTATTTATATATTACCAAATTAGTATAGATACAAAATATTGGTCAATAAAATATAACATAAGTATTATATGTAAGGAGATAAAAAGTATGCATAAAAAATTAATTTCTTTTTCAATATTATGTCTAATATCTATTTCTTTAGTTGGTTGTAGCTCCTTAAAGGATAGTTCTGATGATAATAAAAACAATAATATAAAAGAATCTACTAAGGATTCAATATCTATAAATGATAAACCTGTAATAAGTAATATTGATACTTCTAATTTAGATAACGCTAAAATAAGTTGGTTCTTCGTCCCTAATGATGAACATAAAACTCCAACGGTTAATACTGACCTTAAATTTAATCTAAGCGATTATAATGCAGTTTATAATGGTCAAACTAATAAAGAATCAAAAACTTTATATTTAACATTCGATGAAGGTTACGAAAATGGATATACTCCAAAAATACTTGATGTATTAAAAGAAAAAATGTAAAAGCCATTTTCTTTGTTACTTCACACTACATAAAAACGAATCCCGAACTAGTAAAGCGAATGGTCGATGAAGGTCATATAGTTGGAAATCACACTATGAGTCACCCATCTCTTCCTGATAGGGCTAATGACTTAAATCTATTTAATAGTGAATTTAAAGATGTTGAAAATAGATATAAAAAAGTTACTGGAAAAGAAATGGTTAAATTATTTAGACCTCCTATGGGTCAATATTCTCAAAAAAGCTTAGCTATGACTAAAAATTTAGGTTATACTTCTGTATTTTGGAGTTTTGCTTATCATGATTGGGATCCTAATGAACAGCCAGCAAATAATGATGCTATAAAAAAAATAATGAACCACTTACATGATGGCTCTATACTTCTATTACATGCAGTTTCTAAAACAAATACTGAAATATTAGGAGATTTTATTGATAAAGCAGAGTGTGAGGGATATAAATTTAAATTGTTAGATCCAAAATAAAAGATGGTGGGCATAATGTCCATCATCTTTTTAATTAATTTTAAATAATCAATATAGCAACTATAGTAGTCACTACTAGACCTACAATTACAGGAATAAAGTTTCTCTTAGCTAACTCTAACGGACTAACTCCACAAATAGCTGCTGCTGATACTAAGGCCCAAGGAACTAAACATCCTCCTCCTACCCATATTGCTGCTATCTGACCTAAAGCTGTAAGTGCTCCTGTATTACAATTTATAGCACTTCCAAATACTCCTGCTAAAGACCCTGCCAGTGACATTCCTGAAAATCCTGAACCATCAAGACCTGTTATAGCTCCTACCACAGTTTCTATACTTGCTACTGCCATTTTATTAAGAGGAACTGATTGTGCTAAGGCTAAACCTATATCCGATAGTAATCCTTGAGATCCTCCTGGAAGTACATCTCCTAATACAGATGTTAGTGGTGCAACTTCTCCCATATAGAAAAACGCTGCTATTGGAACTATTACTGCAAATATTTTCATACCAAACATAAACCCATCAGTTACATGGTCACAAACTTTATCAAATCCTTTTCTACCATTTTCTAATAGATCTATTATCACTAATAAAAATACTGCTGTCCCACCTAATAGTGCCGATGCATCTCCTCCTTTAAGGTTAAATTTATACATACATACTATATCTAAAATGAAACCTATAGCTACTATTAATGTTGATAGTTTAGCTTTAGTACTGAATTCTTTAATTTCTTCATATTTTACATTTGATATTTCATCCTTAAACATTCCTTTTTTAATATCTCTTCTTAACATATAAAATGATACAGATATTGTTACTATAGACATTACCCAATAAAGTATCATACCATCATTTATAACAGATGATACTGGTATCCCTGCTGCTCCAGCTGTTATACTAGGTGCCCCTTGTATTATAAAGTCAGTTGATAAAGCAATACCATGACCAAATAAGTTAAGTGCAATAGCTACTCCAATTGCTGGAAGTCCAGCATTTACAGCTACTGGCAAGAAAATCGCTCCAACTAAAGCTACTGCTGGTGATGGCCAGAAAAACCATGAAAGAAGTAACATAACTATACCTGTTACGAAAAATGCTGTCGTTGAGTTTTTGATAATTTTAGAGAAAGGTTTAACCATGTAGTGAATTGAATGGTTTTCTTCTAATGCTTTAGATAATGCAACCATAATCGCTATAATCAAAATTATAGGACCTAGCTCATTTAATGATACTATAAAAGAACTAAATACTGCTCCTACTGCTCCTACTATGCTTTTTTTATAAAACAATCCTAAACAAAATACCCCTAAAGCACACGGAACTATAATGTCTTTTTTCATAATCATTATGATTAATATAGCTACCATAAATAAAATATAGATATAATGAGCCCCTGTCAAAACCATATTTATGTCCCCTTTTCAATTATATGAAATTTTAATTTCCAACTGCTAAGCTTGAGTAACGTACGAAGTCGTTTAAGCCAGGTGTGAGTAAACTACTTGAACGATATAAGCGAAGCGAATTTTTGTTATATTAAGTATTATATGAACCCAAAAATAAAGTTGTTAATAAAAGTTTATTATTTAGGGAAAATAATACATATAATGAAATACATATTTTATTAAATTTGATATAATCTTTATATTATAAAATATTATAGATTTTGTTTTGGAGGTTTATAGGTATGGAATATAATCAAAGCTATAAAAAAGACATACTTCGGCTAGCGTTATTTATAGGAGAGCTTATGCTTTCAAATGGGGCAGAAACATCTAGAGTTGAAGACAGTCTTCTTAGGATTTGTAGGTCTCGTGGGTTTAAACATGTTAACGTTTTTACAGCGCCTACAGTTATAATTATTTCAGATGATAGATTTGACGGTTTTACTTTTATGAAAACAATAAAGAATAGATCTATAAATCTAAATAGAATTTCGTTGCTTAATGACTTTTCTAGAGAGTTTGTGAGTAATACAGACTTAACCGTTGAGCAAGCTCTTGTAAGGTTAAAGAAACTAGATCAAGCTTACTCATATCCTCCATACATAGTTAACTGTGCTACTGGATTTGCTTCAGCTAGTTTTGCCTTTTTACTTGGAGGAAATAATATTGCAACATTTTTATTTACTTTTATAACTTCTATACTGGCTATATTTGTTTTCAATAAAATGATGAAAATTAGTTCCATATCTACATTTTCAAGTTTAGTTGCATCTATCGTAATAGCCTCTGCTGGAGCTTTGCTTACTCAATTTGGTCTTTTAGATACTCCTAAAATGCTTATAGTTGGTTCTATTATGCCACTACTTCCTGGGGTAGCATTTATAAAAGGTATCCGTGATTTAATTTCTGGGGACTTAATATCAGGAGTATCTCGTGCTTTTGATGCTGGTATGACTGCTATTGCTATTGCATCTGGAGTTGGTCTTATACTTGATTTATGGCTTAGAATAGGAGGTGCTTTCTAATGACTGATATGCCAATTTATATGCATTTTTTATTTTCATTCTTCGCTACAGTAGGTTTTTCAATATTTTTAAATGCACCAAAGTCTGCACTTTTACCAGCTGGTGTAACTGGTGCTGTTGGTTGGTCTTTATATTTTGTATTATTTAATTTATCTTCTAATTCAATATTTGCTAACTTTATAGCTGCTGCTGTTGTTTCTTTACTTAGTGAAATATTAGCTAGAAAGCTAAAACATCCAGCTATTTTATTCGTAATTCCTGGTATTATACCATTAGTTCCAGGTCTTGGAATGTATAATACTATGCTTTACTTAGTCCAAAATCACTTTGATTTAGCAATATCTACAGGTGCAGATACTTTATTTGTAAGCGGAGCTATCGCACTAGGCGTATTGATTATAACTTCACTTTCTAGAACATTGACTATATTACAATTAAAACAAAAAGCTGCTAAATAGCAGCTTTTTTTACTTTAGTTTAGATTAAATTTAATTTTGATTCTTACTCTCTTCAATATTTTTGTCTATAGATTGCTTTAATTTTTCGCCTTTTTGATGACTTATTACATTTTCATTTACCATATTGTCTATAACTTCATCTCTTTTTTTCTTCATTTCGGCTTTTCTTTTTTCTTCTAGCTTCTTATTATACTCATCTATCTTTTTTATATCCTCATCATTTAAAACACCTGAGTCTTTAAGTTCTTTTATACTTTTTTCAAATACAACCTTGCCTCTTCTATAATATTTTGGGCACTCTTTAATACTTTCTGTAATCTTAGTTTTAGAACTTTCTTCATTTTCTATAGTATTAGCACTTGCTATTTGTATGTTTGATGAGCTTATCATTAACGTCATAAGCATTGCTAATCCTGCATATTTTTTTAACTTCATAGTTTTGCCTCCTAAAAAATTATTTTTTTCATATATAGCTTTCC
>NZ_HG529401.1 GCF_000499525.1 Faecalimicrobium dakarense
ATTAAGTTAATATTTTTGTAATTGTTGGTATAAAATCTTTGCTATCTTTAAATTTGTTATCGTTTTTATTTAAAACAACATAACAGATAAATGTAGTTAAAAAACCTACTACGGCACTTATTATCTCTATATTAGATTTAACCCCTAATGATTCTAGTATAAAGTATGTTCCTATTGTTCCTATAAGAAGTCCCATAAGAGGTATTAAATATGCAAAAGCAGTTGCCTTTAATACTTTTACATTTTCCATATTTACTTCTACATGATCCCCAATTTTTGCACCTATAGTATTTTCTACCTCAACTAATATATCCTTCTTTTCTGAGCTTGTTACACACTTTCCACAAGATGCACATGCTGAGTGTCTTTGCATCTTTAATTTTGCAGTTTTCTCATCAACAATTTCTATGATGTAACCTTGCTGATTCATTTATACATTCCCCCTATTTAGTAAACTTATCTATAGTATACATAAGCTCATTTATCATATTCTCTGTACCTTCGCAATCTCCTTGCTTTATACTTTCAGATACACATCCCTTTATATGATTTTCTAATATTATAGTACCAACTTTATTTATAGCAGATCTTATAGCAGATATTTGGACTAATATATCTACACAGTATCTTTCTTCGTCTAACATTTTTTGAATTCCTTTTACTTGTCCTTCTATCCTTTTAAGTCTTTTCATAAGAGCTTCTTTATCAGTAGATTTCGATAAATGTTTTTCTTCCATTTTTGTACCTCTCTTTGTAATTATAATTATATTATAACTTATTTTTGGAAATACTTGCATAATAGTTATAATTTGTTTTAATTAGTTATAAATTTCTTTTATTATGTGAATTATACTATTAAGAACTTACTTTTAAAAGGAGATTATTATAATGAATTTACAATCTAAAAATAATGCAAAGCAAGCTCTAAGCAATTTAAAAATGGAAATAGCTAATGAATTAGGTTACAACTATGATTCTATGAATGATAAAGTAGAAAGTAATGCTCCACAAGGAACATTAGAAGGAGCCGCTCAAAATGTATTAGCTGGAGAAAACTTCGGTGGAATGATGACTAGATCTTTAGTTGAAAAGGGTGAAGAAATATTAATGAACCAATATAATTCTCAAAACAAATAATACTATGTAAATTAAGAAATTCATAATAATTTAATATATAAAAATCCACTTATTTATAAATAAGTGGATTTTTGTTTAATAATATTTTATATCATTAATAACTGGTTTTATTTTTTCTTTTAGATTCTATTATTAAAAATAGCATAATAAATACTACTGATATAGCAATTGCCGATAATAAATTTATACTAATATTTAAAGTATTTTCATTCATAATAATCCCTCTAAATGCTGAATTTACCCAAGTAAGTGGAGATACCATAGCTATTTTTTGACCTATCTCAGGCATAAATTCAAGTGGTAAAAATCCACCACTTAAAAGTGATACTGGTGTAACTACCATAGATAATATGACATAATACATTTCAGCATTATTAGATACTGACACTATAATAAGCGCTATTGATATTCCAACCAATGATAGTACAAATGATAATACTATCATCCAACCAAAATTTACATTAATATCTTTATTAAATAAATAAAACGTACAGCAAAGTGTTAAGCTTTGTAATATTAATAGTAAAAAGCTCCCTAATATATGACCTAGCATATATTGTACTCTACTAACCTTTGATACTAATATTCTTTTATCAATTTTCATATCTCTTTCTTTTATTATTGGACTAAGAGCCTTACCGGCAATAAATAAAAATACCATACAGAAAAATCCAAACATCAATATATAAGGTACTACTTCAGATAAACTACTTCTTTCATTGCTGAAAGTGTATTTTTCATTTTCATACTTTTCAAAGTTGCTAATTACTTCTTCACTAGTATCTCCAAATGATAAAACTTTAGATATTGAATTATTTATAGTACTTAATACCAATTCTTTATTTCGTTCATCTTCACTAGATATTACTTCTATTAAATTTTCTTCATTATTTTTAATACTATTAAGTATATTATCACTATCTATTATTACTCCTACTGATATTTCTTCATTTCTAACCATATCCTTAACTTCTTTAGGTGAATTTATATTTACAACATTTTTAAATTTATCTTTAGGTATTATTTTTTCATAAATTTCACCATTATCTTTAGTATAAACACCGATAATATTTTTATCATAAGCATCACCATCTGAATCATTCATAAGTGTAGTCAAAAAGAAATTTATAGCTATTGGGAAAATTATTATAAGTAAAAACCAACGTTTCATTACACTTTTTAAATTATGCTTTAATATAATTAAAATATTTTCCATCTTATTTCACCACTTTTCTTTTTAATATAAATGTAGATATAGTTACTAATACAACTACAAAGCACATAGTTAATATTGTAGCTGAGCCTATATTAGAGTAAATATTTGAATCTACTAATTTAAGCATTGATTCACTTAGCAATGTAAATGGATTAAGTTTTAATATTTTACTTACATTATTACCAAACATATTAGGTGTAAATTTTCCAGAACTTAATGTTAATACTAAAACTATCCATGATACAATATTATCTCCATGAATTTTTTTCTTTGCTATAGCCGTAGTAAATATTCCTATACTAACTGCCAATAAACTTAATAGAGCTATTATATAAATCAAACCAAATATATTTATAGTAGTTATTTTTACCCCGTATATAATTGATATCATTAAAAGTGTTATAATTCCTTGTGTGAATATAGTAATAAATGACCCCATTACTTCCATTATTAATAATTTTGATACCTTTATTGGAGATGATAATACTCTTTCTCCTATATTTTCCTTAATATAAAATGTATTTTTAAATGCATATATACTCGCTGTAAGAGTTGCCATTTGTAGCATTATAACTGCAAAATACGCTTTATAGTCCATATCTTCATTAGGATTTGATTCTGATTTTAAAACTGTTTCTTTTATTATACTTTCATTTATCTCTTCATTTTTATTTGCTATTTCATTTACAGTTGTTTGATTAAAAAATTCTTCTGTAATATTTTGAATAATACTCTCACTTAATCTTAATCTTTTGCTTCCAATGAACTTTACACTTTTATTTTTTTCATCTATTTTTATACCTAAGTCTTCATTTTCAGAATCTGAATTTAGACTGTGAACAATTTTTATATCTTTATTATTTTTTTCAAAGTTATCTATAAATTCTATATAAGATTTAGTTAATGAACTTTTTTCATCTGCAATAATATTAATATTTACAGTTTCTACTTTACTTTCAGATGAGAACATCATAGAAAATATATATGGTAATATTAAAACTAAAAATATCGTAGTAAGTATTGTACTTTTATCTCTTAAACTTCTTTTTATCGTAGATATTATTATACTCAAACTTTTCACCCCTAATCTCTAAGCTTTCTTCCAGTAAGGTTTAAGAACACATCCTCTAAAGTTATAACTTTACTTTTTATATCAAGTATTTTTATATCTTTATTTGATAAATACAATATAAACTCATTTAATGAATTTAGTTCTCTATCTATACTTACATAAATTTTATTTTCCTTAAACTCAATACTATCTATTCCCTTTATATCTAATATTTCTTTTTCATTAATATTTGTTATATCATTTACTAATACTTCAAATTTATTTTTATTAGTTATTATAGCTTTTAAGCTTTCTTTATCTCCTTTAGCTATTACCCTACCTTTATCAATTATTGCAATATTATTGCATATAGCTTCTACTTCTTCCATATAGTGAGTAGTGTAAATTATTGTACATCCATTTGAGTTTAGTGTTTTTATAGATTTCATTATATGATTTCTAGATTGGGGATCTATACCAACAGTTGGCTCATCTAATATTAATATTTCAGGGTTGTGTACTATTCCACAAGCTATATTTAATCTTCTTTTCATTCCTCCAGAAAATGTCTTACTTAATTTTTTAGTATTTTCAAGACCTACAAACTCCAAAGCTTTTAGTGATTTTTCCTTTAATTCTTTTCCTCTTAATCCATATAGTGAACCGAAAAACATTGCATTTTCAAGAGCTGTCATATCTTCAAATATTGCTAAGTCTTGAGGAACTATCCCAAGCTTACCCTTTAGTTCTGAGTCATTTTTCTTTACTTCTTTATCACATATTTTTATACTTCCTCTATCTTTATCTAAAATATTAGTTAGTATATTTATAGTCGTACTTTTTCCTGATCCATTTGGACCTAATAACCCAAATATATCCCCTTTTTCTATTGTTAAATTTAAATTCTCTAAAGCTATAAAGTCCCCAAAGCTTTTATATAGTCCATTTATCTCAATATATTTCATAATCTACCTCCATTTTTTTATATTTTAATTATATGGAAATTTTATCTATTATTTAAGTACATATAGTCATAAGTTATCTATGACTTTAGTCATGATTTAACTATCTTAAAATACATTCTTATTTTGAATCTAGATATTATGATTATCAACTCTCTATAAACTAAGTAATTTATATTTTAATTATATAAAAAAGCTATGAACAAATTAAATTTACTCATAGCTTTTTTATTATAGTTAATTTTATTTTACTGGATTAACACTTAAATAATCATTACTTACATATCCGTATGAACCTTCAAACTTTATCTTAACCCATCCTGTTGAAAACATCTCTACTTGTTCTACTCTATCTCCATATGAAAGTCTTCCAATTATAGCATCTCCAGTTGATGGTCCTTTTCTAACATTTAATCCACCTGTGGCATTTACATATTTTATCTTTACATTTTCATTATTCTCTTCTGGTGCTTTACTAGTTAAATAAGAGCCACTAACATAACCCACACCATTATTGAACTTTATTTTTACCCATCCAGTATTATATTTTTCTAATACTTCTACTTTATCACCTTTGTATAACTCACCTATTTTATTAGATGTTATTATAGCATCTGCTCTTACATTTAATGGTTGTCCTTCATCTAAGTTAGTTACATACATTATATTTGACTCATTAGGTTTATTGCTATTTGATTGTAATACTTTTAATTCGTTAAATGCATTTTCATTACCACCACTACCTACTTGAGTTATTGTATTTGCACTTTTGTTTGTAAATAAAGTTTTTTGTGAAGAACTTAAATTATTTCCAACTATAAGAACTGGAGAACTTTCCTTAGCTGCTAAAACACCAACAGCTAGTGCATCTATAAGTTGGTCTTCTCTGTTCATACCATTCTTTGCTACAAACACATTATTTAATTTATCTGATGTATAAAATTTACTTATTACCTTTGCATTGGTTTCATTTCTATTTGAACCACCTAATCTTTCTGGATTAGGTACTTTATTTTCTATTTGCTCTGATACTGCACTAGTTGAACCTATTATGTAAGATTTCTTTATATCAGCATCTTTTATAAATCCTTCAAAGTCTGATATTCCCTTATTAGGTGATGCTGGTAATATAACCATTCCCTTAGATGCTGCTGTTGAAGCTATACTTACTGCATCTGATAGTCCTTTATATCCATTTACTACTGCAATTTCTGATACATCTTTTATTTTATTGATTTCATTAGCTATCTTTAGTGCTGTATCATGTCTATTTACTCCACCAATTCTATTTGTTGTAATCCCCATAGATTCTAATTGGCTTGCTACATTATCTGATATTACTCCTGTTGAACCTATTATATGTACTTTATTAGTTCCTAAATTTTTTAAAGCTTCTTTTGTTGTATTATCTAAAGAGTCTTTACCTGTTAATAATATAGGTGCATCTATTAACTTAGCAAAAGGTGTAACAGATAATGCATCTACTATAGAACTACTATTTACTATTACAACTTGATTCGCTTTACTCCAACCTTTTTTACTAACTTCTACTGCTGTTGAATATCTGTTAGCCCCTACTAACTTATTTTCAATAGCATAACTTTCAATTTCATTTGCGTGTGCTTTTGGCATTATCGATAAAAATAAAGCTATTGATAATGCAGATGTTACTAATTTTGACCTTTTCATAATATTTCTCCCCCTCGTTTATTTCTAAATCTTATATAAATAATTATATAAAATTTATTTAAGATTTGATAGCTATTGTAATTTATCTTTTTAAGTATTCAATTGCTATTTGTGTTCTATATTTTAAATCCATTTTAGATAATATAGACGTTATATGATTTTTAACAGTTCCCTCTGATAAAAACAATTCACATGATATCTCCTTATTAGATAATCCATCTGATATTAATTTTACTATATCAAGTTCTCTTTGGGTTAATCCATATTTATCCATTTTATTACTACAATTATCTTCTTTTCCTACTAAAAGCTTAGAAACTATATCTGATTCAAATACTCCATTACCTAAATATACTGATTTTATACCACTTATAATTTTATCTGGTTTACTACTTTTTAATATGTATCCGCTAGTTTTATACTTTATAGCACTACTTATTAAATTATCTTCATCAAATGTAGTAAGTATTAATACCTTAACATCTATATTCCTTTTACTTATTTCAGCTAATACTTCTTCACCATCCATAATAGGCATTCTCATATCTAGTAAAACTACATCCACTTCATTTTGTGATAAAAAATCTATACACTCTTTTCCATTTTCTAATGTTTTAACAACGTCTATATCTTTATCTATATCTATTATTATTTTTAAGCTTTCTCTTATTAGTACGTCATCATCAACTATAATTAACTTTATCATTATTTCACCTCTTTAATATTATAAGTGTAGAGAATCCATCTTCATTATTAAAATAAACATTTCCATTAACATTAACTACTCTCTCCTCTATACCTAATAATCCCATTCCCTTTTTAACATCTTTAACTTTACTTCCATTATCTTTTATATGTATTCTTATAATTTGGTTTAAAACGCTTATATCTATATTTAATAAATCTGCATTGGAATGTTTTATTACATTAGTTAAACTTTCTTTTACACAATCTAAAATTACTTTCCAATATACAAAATTAATTTCACCTATATCCCCTTCAAATGTAATTTTATTTTCAATCTTAAATTCTTTACTAAATTCATCTAGGATTGATTTTAAATTATTAACTCCCATTTCAGTATTTTCTGGCTTTATTTTTCTAAGGGTTGACCTTATATCATCCATACCTTCTCTTAAATTATTAGTTATTCCATCTAGCATAATAATTCCCTTTTCTCTATCACTATTAATAATGATTTTTAATGCTTCTAATTGCATTATACTTCCAGCTAATACATGACCTATCTTATCATGAAGTTTTTGAGATATAATATTTCGCTCCTCTATTTTAACAGCTTCTATATTTTGATAGTTGGCTTTATTTTCTAGCCTTTTATTTTCTTCTAGATTAAATATTTTTTCTCTTAAATTATAATTTACTTTTTCAACTATTTTAATTTTACTTTCATTTTTTATACTTTCATATATAAATATTGCCCCTATTATTCCCATTGAAATTAGAGTGTAAGATATATCTATTTTTATTTGTATAATAAATAAAATTT
>NZ_HG529402.1 GCF_000499525.1 Faecalimicrobium dakarense
ATTGTCATATTCCTTAGTTTCTATAAACTCTACTGCCATTGGTCCTGCTAAAACTAATAAAGGTGAGAATATATAAGATACAATTGATATATATAATAAGTTAAATAATAATATTTTCAATTTATTTTTTCTCATAAAATTCAAATTAGATAAAATATATAAAGCTAAACTAATACATATTATGATTAAAATAATTGGTGCACTTAACTTATCTAAATACTTTTTATCTTCTATAGCATAGAAAAATACATTTAACCCCAAAACAAGATTTATTATAATTTTTAATATCACAACTTCCTCCTAGTATCTCTATTTCCTATTAAGCTCTATTTAATTGTAACCTTTCTTACCCTTTTTTTGATATATTATTTATTATAATTAAATTAACTATTTTTTAATTTGGGGATTTTATTATGGATGAAGTAATTTATACTGGTGGAGAATTTGGTTGTAGCTATACTAATTACTATGTTATATTTGAATTTTAAAGTAAGGATAGATTAGAATTTGAGGTTAGTTGTAAAAATTATGGTATGATTTGTGAAAATGATTATGGAAAACTTAAGTTTCAAGGAACTAGATTTTTAGAATTTAATAGAGAACAGTAAAAAAGTTGCATAATTAATTATGCAACTTTTTATATTAATCATCTAAACTTGATGCTATGCCTAATAAATCTAATAATATATTAATAAAATCTAAATAAAGATTAAGTACATGTATAGATAAATCATTTCTTTCTTGTAACATTCCACTTTGGATATCATATTTTATTAAACTTATATCATATAATACGTATCCAGAGAAAATTACTACTCCTATTAAACTTATTCCTATATTTAAAGTCGTCCCACCTATAAATATGTTAACTATAGATAGAACTATTAACGCTATTAATCCTGATAGTAATATTTTTCCCATTCCAAGAAAATGTCCTGCTTCTTTTTTATACGATATTAATGATAGTACACCAAATAAAACTATTGTACCTATTAATATTGTTATTACTAGATTGCTACCTAAATCTTGTAGATAGTACCCTAAAAGTGGATAAAGAAGTATACCATCTATAAACGTAAAAGCATATACAAAATTCATTGAGAAACTTCTAGGTATTATACTCTTTCTTGAACATAATGCTAATATTAAAAGCCCTATCATTATAAACATTACGATTTTATTTGCATAATAAACTACAGTTGGTGGTAAAATTCTTGGTCCAACTAAAAAGCCTATAAACATAAATAATACTGAAATAGCAAGACATCTAAATATCTCTGCCATTGGGTTTACTATTTTTTTACTCATATTACTCTCCTAAAAAATTTAATTTATTCTTTTTATTATTTTTACCCATTATAATTATATATTAAGCTTTATAAAAATTAATTCTAAAACTAAATAGTAAAGGGCAGAGCTATTGTTAAGCTCTACCCTTTTTTAAATAGAATTAAAATTTCTATTCTTTATCAGCTATGTCAACTTTTATACTTAATTCTTCAAGTTGTGCAGTATCAGCTGGTGCTGGAGCATTTGTCATTGGACAAACTGCACTTTGGTTTTTAGGGAATGCTATAACATCTTTGATGTTAGTAGTTCCAGCAAGTATCATTACAAGTCTATCAAGGCCAAATGCTATACCTGCATGAGGAGGAGTTCCATATTTGAAAGCGTCTAATAAGAATCCGAATTTTTCATTAGCTTCTTCATCACTTAATCCTAATGCTTTGAACATTTTCTTTTGAACGTCAGCATTAAATATTCTAACACTTCCTCCACCTACTTCGTATCCATTTATAACTATATCGTAAGCTTTAGCTCTTAGAGATGCTTTATCATCACCTTCTAATCTTTCTATGTCTTCATCCATAGGAGATGTGAACGGGTGGTGCTTAGCTATCATTCTTCCTGTTTCTTCATCTTCTTCAAATACTGGGAATTCAGTTACCCATAACATTTTGTAAACACTATTATCTAATAAGTCAAGTCTTCTTGCAACTTCAAGTCTAACTTGTCCTAATGCATCAAATACTACAGTATTTTTATCAGCAACGAATAATAATAAGTCACCTTCTTTAGCATTCATTCTATCTAATATTGCTGTTAATTCTTCCGGTGTGAAGAACTTAGCTATTGGAGAAGTTACTTCTCTATTAGCTCCTATTCTCATCCAAGCAAGACCTTTAGCCTTGTAAGTCTTAGCATGGTCTTCTATTTTACTTAGTTGTTTTTTGCTTATTTCATCAGATTTACCTTCAACATTTATACCTCTAACACTCATTCCATCTTTAGTAGCATTAGCAAATACTCCAAATCCACAGTTTTTAACTATGTCAGATATATTAGTTAATTCATATCCAAATCTAGTATCTGGCTTGTCTGAACCATATCTTTCCATAGCTTCAGCATATTTCATAACTGGAAGTGGTAAACTTACTTCTACATTTAATATTTCTTTAAATATAGTTTGTACCATTTTTTCCATTATAGCCATAACATCTTCTTGCTCAACGAAAGACATTTCACAGTCTATTTGAGTAAACTCGGGTTGTCTATCAGCTCTTAAGTCTTCATCTCTGAAACACTTAACTATTTGGAAGTATCTATCCATACCACTTACCATTAGTAATTGTTTAAATAATTGTGGTGATTGTGGTAATGCGTAGAATTTACCTTCGTTAACTCTACTTGGTACTAAGTAATCTCTAGCTCCTTCTGGAGTTGGTTTTATTAAGAAAGGTGTTTCTATTTCACAGAAGTTGTTTGAGCTTAAGTAATTTCTTACTATATTTGCTACTCTACTTCTTAGCATTAATGTATTTTGCATAGATGGCTTTCTTAAGTCTAAGTATCTATATTTTAATCTTAATTCTTCCGAAACATTGTCGTCATCTTTTATATATATTGGTGGAGTTTCTGATTTATTTAACACTTTAAGCTCAGTTGCAAATATTTCTATATCTCCAGTTGGCATGTTAGGGTTTTTAGATGATCTCTCAGCTACTTTACCTTTAACAGCTATAACATATTCTGATCCTAATTTTTCAGCTTTAGCAAAAGCTTCTGCATTAACATCCGTATCAAATATTATTTGACATAATCCACTTCTATCTCTTAAGTCAACGAATACTAGTCCACCTAAGTTTCTTTTCTTTTGTACCCATCCCATAAGTACAACTTCTTCGTCAATGTTTTGCTCTCTTAAGTCCCCACAGTAGTGAGTTCTTTTTAATCCGTTTAGAGTCTCCATTACTTCCCCTCCAGGTTTTAATTTCATTTATATTATAATTTTATATTTTACGTTTTATTTCTCTATAAGTCAAATAATTAGCTATCTAGCATAATTTTATACTAGATAGCTAAAATTTTATAATTTAACCTATTATTTATTAATATTTATATCTAATTATTAAAATTATAACCTATCTTTTAGCTCTTTTACTATTTCGCTTAATTTTATAGTAGTTTGCTCTGATGTAGCCATATTTTTAAGAGTTGCACTGTCATTATCTAACTCATCATCACCTATAACTATAGTAAATTTAGCATTTATTTTATCTGAATACTTAAACTGAGCCTTAACACTTCTATCTAAGTGGTCATTATCTGCACTTATGTGGTTAGTTCTTAAGTCCTTTAATAATTTAAAGCTCTTAGTTTTAGCTTTATCTCCAATTGTTACTATGAATATATCAGTAGATGTTGGATTTTCTATTTCTATATTATTATTTTCTAAAGTTAATAATAATCTTTCAACTCCTAATCCAAACCCTATACCACTTACACCTTTAGGTCCGCCTAATTGTTCTACTAATCCATCATATCTTCCACCACCACAAACTGTACTTTGTGATCCGATGTCATTAGATATTATTTCAAAAGCAGTTTTCTTATAGTAATCAAGTCCTCTAACTATAGTTTTATCAATTACAAATTTTACTTCCATTTCAGTTAAGTATTCTTGTAATTTCTCAAAGTGATCTTTACAATCATCACATATATGGTCAGCCATAAAAGGTATATCTGTTAAGTTTTCCTTACAAGTTGGAACTTTACAGTCTATAACTCTCATCGGATTTTTATCTTTTCTTTCTAGACAAGTATCACATAATACATCTGCTTTTTTATCAAGATATTCTTTTAATAACTCATTGTATTTTGCTCTACAAGCTGGACATCCAACAGAGTTTATACTTACAGCTAAGTCTTTAAGTCCTACTTCACCAAAAAATTGTACAGCTAAAGCTATAACTTCTGCATCTATTGATGGCTTATCACTGCCTAGTGCTTCAATACCAAATTGGTAGAATTGTCTTTGTCTACCAGCTTGTGGTCTTTCATATCTAAAGCAAGGAGTTATATAAAATAACTTTGTTGGTTGAGTATCTGCATATAATTTATTTTCAATAAATGCACGAACTACCCCAGCAGTTCCTTCTGGCTTTAAAGTTATATCTCTTTCACCCTTATCTGTAAATGAGTACATTTCTTTTTGTACTATATCTGTTGTATCTCCAACACTTCTTTTGAAAAGTTCAGTATGTTCAAATACTGGAGTTCTCATTTCCTCATATCCAAATAACGCACAAACTTCTCTAAATTTATTTTCTACATAATTCCATTTATAAGCATCTTTTGGAGTTATGTCCTTAGTTCCTCTAGGAGCCTTAGTTAACATTTTTATATACCTCCTCTTTCTTTCTCTCTATCATTTCTTCTACTCTATCTATATATTGCTCAACATTTTTTACGTTTTCTACTCTTTCAATTCTATCTTCATCTACATATACAAACTTTGAAATAGACCCTGCCCCTAATGCGTAGTTGCTTTGTTTTTCTTCCATTATTTGAATATTATATATACACTCATATCCTTCTTTTGCATATCCTATATTTTCTAAATTTCCTAACATATGCTTTTGACGATACATATAATATGGGTTTAACCCCATTTCACGTGCATATTTCATAGATAATTCTATCATTTGTATCATTTCTTCATATTTTGTAAGTTCATACTTATCAAGGTCTTCTTTTAATTTAGAAGCTCTCTTTATAGCTAAAGTATGAACAGTTAAGCTCTCTGGTGAAAGTTTTTTTATTTCTTCTAATGTATGACGAACATGTTCTAAAGTTTCACCTTCAAGACCTAGTATAACGTCCATATTAATATTATCAAAACCTAGTTCACGAGCAATATTAAAACATTCTATTATTTCAGAAACCTTATGTCCTCTACCAATTTTCTCTAAAGTTTCATCATTCATAGTTTGAGGATTTATACTTATTCTAGTTACATTATGCTTTTTTAGTACCTCAAGTATTCCTCTGTTTATAGTATCCGGTCTTCCTGCTTCTACTGTAAACTCTTTTATTTTACTTAAATCCATTTCTTTAAATAAAGCTGTGATTAAAGTATCCATTTCTTCTTCATCTAAAGTAGTAGGAGTTCCTCCACCAATATATAAAGTTTCTATTTCTTTATTAGTATCCTTTATTATTTTTGCGATACCTTTGATCTCTTCTATAAGCTTATTTACATATTCTTTTTTGAAATGTCCAAATTGCTTTAGGGGATTTGCAGGGAATGAGCAATAATAACATCTTGTTGGGCAAAATGGTATGCTTACATATAAAGAAATTTTATTTTTATCTATTGGGTACATAAATACTCTTTCTCTTTTAGCAATTTCTAAAGCTAATTCAACTTTTTCATCACTTATAAGATAATTAGTACTTAAAATATCTCTTATTTGTTCATCACTTTTTCCTTCACTAAGTAATGTGTGAACTATCTTAACAGGTCTAATTCCTGTAAGTATACCCCAAGGTACATAAGAATTAAATAATTTTTGTAATACCTTGTATATACTTCTTTTAATAGTTTCTTTAGTAACCTTTTTAGATTCTTGTTCTGATAAACCTTCTAAACTACAATGTTCTCTTTCTTCAAATCTAACATTAAAATTTTCAAAATATTGAGTTTTAGATATTAAAGTATTATTGTGAATTATAATACTGTTTTCTAAAGTTCTTCCAAGGTCTTTGTTTTCAACAAATCTAAAATTATTAGTAAATAATTTTACTAATTCAGAAACTTCGTATTTAAAATCATGACCTTTTAAAATTATATCAATCATCTTAACTACTCCTTTTATCTTTAATGCTTAACTAGTACCCATAAGATTGGATAACTACTAATTGTATAAATTAGTAGTTGCCTATGAAGTAGTTTTGTTAACTATTACATATATGGGTTGCTCATCTTTTCTATACCTAAAGTTGAGCTTGGTCCATGTCCTGGGTATATATTTACATTGTCTTCATATTTAGCTAGTTTTCTAAGAGATTTTTCTATTTGCTTATAATCTCCGCTGTAAAGGTCTGTTCTACCTATACTTCCTGCAAATAATGTGTCTCCTGTAAACATTTCATTATTAACTCTTATACACATACATCCTTTTGTATGTCCTGGTGTATGTAAGAAAGTTAATCTTAACTCACCTAAATCAAGTTTATCTTTATCATTTACATATATATCTGCATCTAATTCTTGTGCTCCACAGTGCATAGAATAGCTTAAATTTTTCTTTTGTCTAATAAAAGATCTCTTTCTTCACTATGAGCTACCACCTTAGCTCCTGTCTGAGATTTAATATAGTTTACTGCTCCTATATGATCTCCATGACCATGAGTAAGTAGTATATATTCAAGCTTTAATGAGTTTTGTTTTATATAATTTAGTACCTTCTCTTTTGCTCCGCCTGGGTCTACTACTGCACATTTCTTAGTTTTTTCGTCAACTAGTACATACATATTTTCACCAAAATATGGTTCAACGATTTTTTCTATAATCATAAATATCCCCCTTAGAAACTTTTATTTGACTCTAATAACATTGTAACAGGTCCATCATTAGTTAAGTCTACCATCATATGAGCGCCGAATTGACCTGTACCCACTACTACATCTTGCTCTTTTGCTTTTTGAATAAATTCTTCATAAAGCTTAGTTGCTAAATCTGGCCTTGCTGCATTTGAAAAACTTGGTCTTTTACCTTTTCTGCAATCACCATATAAAGTGAATTGAGATACTACTAATAGTTCTCCACCTACATCTTTTAAAGATAAATTCATTTTATCATTTTCATCTTCAAATATTCTTAGGTTAAGTATTTTATCTATCATATAATCTACGTCTTTAGATGTATCTTCATGAGTTACTCCAAGTAAAACAAGTAATCCTTTATTTATCTGACCTATTACATTATTTTCTACTGTAACTTTTGAAGAAGATACTCTTTGTACTACTGCTCTCATAAATTCCTCCTAGTTTATAACTCTGTAAATGTCTTCAACGCCTGGAGTAGATTTTATTTTTTTCATTAGTAAATTTAATTCTCTTATATCATTAACTTCTACTAATAAATTAACACTTATTACACCATCTCTTCCTTTTCTAGCATTTATTCCATTTAAAGCAACCTTATCTACCGCAACCACATGGGTTATATCATTTATTACGCCTCTTCTGTCCGTTGCTCTTATTTGTATCTCCGCTTCAAATTTACCATTTTCTGAGTTGCTCCAAGAAACATCTACCAACCTTTTTTGGAAGAAGTTCCCATCTAAATTTGCATTTGGACAGTCTAATCTATGAACAGCTACCCCTCTTCCTTTAGTAATATATCCAACTATTTCATCTCCTGGAAGTGGATTACAACATTTAGCGAATCTAACTAAAATATTATCTAATCCTTTTACTGTAATTCCTTGAGGGTTACTATTTTTTCTTTTACTTTTATATTCTTGATCCGTTAAATTGTGCTTATTTATATCATTTAGTTCATTTAATTTAATTTGTTCTTTGTTTATTTTTTTAACTTCTTTTTCATATGCATCTCTTACCTTTGGTACAACTTGAGATGCCATTATTCCACCATATCCTATTGTTGCTACTAAGTCATCAATTGTAGGTTGGTTAAATTTCTTAGCTATTTGTTGCATATATTTATCTATAAATGGGTCTTTAGTTAATGGTAAATCATATTTTTTAAATTCTTTTTCTAAGATAGACATACCACGTTCTATATTTTCTTCTCTTCTTTCTTTTTTAAACCATTGTCTAATTCTACTTTTTGCATTTGGTGTTTTAACAATAGTTAACCAGTCTCTACTTGGTCCGTTAGAGTTGGCTGAAGTTAATATTTCTACTATATTTCCATTTTGAAGTTTATAATCAATTGTAACTATTCTTCCATCAATTTTAGCCCCTACGCATTTATTACCTACATTAGTATGAACTCTATATGCAAAATCTATAGGAGTAGCTCCTGCTGGAAGTTCTACTACATCCCCTTTCGGTGTAAATACATAAACTTGGCTGTTAAATACATCATCCTTTAATGCATCTAAAAACTCTTGTGGATCTTTAAGGTCTTTTTCCCACTCCATCATTTGTCTTAGCCATTGAAGTTTTTCTTCTACATTTGCTTGTCCTACATTTGTATTTCCTTCTTTATATTTCCAGTGAGCTGCTATACCGTATTCAGCTATATTATGCATTTCCATAGTTCTTATTTGAATCTCTACAGGCTCTCCATCTGGTCCTATAACTGTTGTGTGAAGACTTTGATACATATTAGGCTTTGGCATTGCTATATAGTCTTTAAATCGCCCTGGAATAGGTGTCCATAGAGTATGTACCATACCAAGTACTGCATAACAGTCTTTTACTGTATCTACTATTATTCTTATTGCAGTTAAATCATATATTTCATCAAAGTTTTTATGCTTATTTTGCATTTTACTATATATACTATAGAAGTGTTTTGGTCTTCCATAAACTTCACACTTTATTTTTACACTTTCAAATTTGTCATTAAGTAGTTTAAGTATGTTTTCTATATATGCTTCTCTTTGACTTCTTTTTTTAGCTACTTTCTCAACTAATTCATAATAACCTTCTGGGTCTATATATCTTAGTGCTAAGTCCTCTAACTCCCACTTTATCATAGAGATACCTAATCTATTAGCTATTCCACCATATATTTCTAATGTTTCTTTCGCCTTTGATTTAGCTTTTTCTGGCGGCATAAACTTTAAAGTTCTCATATTATGTAGTCTATCTGCAAGTTTTATAAGTATTACCCTTATATCTTTAGCCATTGCTAAAAACATTTTTCTTAGATTTTCAGCTTGAGTTTCTTCTTTTGATTGATACTTTATTTGACCAAGCTTTGTTACTCCATCTACTAAGTCCGCTATTTCTTTTGAAAATTCTTTTTCTATATCTTCATAAGTATATTCTGTATCTTCTACAACATCATGTAAAAGTCCAGCTGATATAGTCTCTATATCTAATTCCATTGAAGCTAAAATATTTGCTACTGCTATTGGATGTATAAAATACGGCTCTCCTGATTTTCTAAATTGCCCCTCATGTGCATTTTTCCCAAAGTAATAAGCTTTTTCTACTAGACTAACATCCGCATTTGGTGCATAGTCTTTTATATTTTTTATCAGTTCTTTTATCTCGTTATCATGCATAATATCACCTATTTTAAGTATGAAGTTCGCTAAGACAATTAAAACAAATAATTTATTTGTTTCTTAAAATCCGCTGCGTATTATTTTCAAATTATATATATATTAAAATAGTTGGTGTTATACCAACTATTGTTAAATTACTAGTATTTTACAAGAGAGTTAACATCATATTTTGATAACTTGTCTCTTCCCTTTAAGAACTCTAGCTCTATTAAAAATTGCATAGATACTACTTCTCCACCTAATTTTTCTATAAGGTTAGCTGCAGCTTCCATAGTTCCACCTGTAGCTAATAAATCATCAACTATTGCTACTCTTTGTCCTGGTTTTATTGCATCTTTATGTATTTCTAATGTATCTAATCCATACTCTAATCCATAATCATAGCTTTCTACTTCATATGGTAATTTTCCTGGTTTTCTAACTGGAACAAATCCAATTCCCATTCCATAAGCAACTGGTGTTCCCATTAAGAATCCTCTTGCTTCTGGTCCTACTATTACATCTACATTTTTATCTTTTAAATCTTTTATAAACTCATCTATTGTAAATTTAAAAGCTTCTCCATCTTGCATTAATGTTGTTATATCTTTGAAGTTTATACCTTCTTTTGGGAAATTTTCTACTTCTCTTATTACTTTCTTTAAATCCATCTTTGAGTGCCTCCTAATAGCTTTCCTCGTATTCTTGTTTTAGCCTCTTTAGATTATTAAGTATTTTACTTTCATCTAAATTTAATTTTTTGTCTGGCTTTGGTAATGATTTTATTAAAATAGATTTTGTTTTATAATCCTGGTTACATTTCAACTCAAAATCTAATAATGACAATTCTTTAAATATATTTAAGATCGTAAATAGCTTTAAAGGTATTATATTGAATACCTTCTTTAAATCTAGCAAATCTACTTCTAATTCATTTTGTAATAAAGCTAATTTATATACTCCTATAAATTCCTGTCTTTCTGGAATTAAATGATTTATTATATTTTTTAAATATAATAAATCCACTTGGCTATAATATTTGATAATTGAAGTTGTATTATTCGTTTTTTCACATAAATAAGAATAATCCCCCATATTATACAAATAATCATAAAGAACAATATTATTATATCTTTTAAATCAATTTTTTCAATGTTTGGTGAAAATATAAGTGTTATATTGTCATTATTCTGACTAATATTGTTGTAATTTATATTAAATTCTTCATCCATAAGAGTTATATCCGATAATGCTCTATAAAATCCATTAATAGTATTTGCTATTACTAAAGTTTTTTCACCTAGATAATCGAATATATTTATATTTTCATTTCCATTTATAGCTTCTTTTATATCACTTGTATTCATTTTACTACATATAATATCCGAATTCACCGAACTAATATTATACAGTTTATTTTCATCTGGTACAATATTTGAAAATAATTCTATACTTCCTTCATCGCCATTAACATTTTTCGGATGAGATAATCTTATATCTTTAAGCAAAAATTGAACACTTCTATTTCCCATAAAGTTATTTTCATCTAATTGAAACAATACATCTACTTTATCTCCAATATTGTATCCACTCTTTAGATATGCCATATTAAATCCAATACAGTCATGCTGATTTTCTTTTTCTATTTTTAGCTTTAGATGTTGTTGATTTTTTCCTATAGCACGTATATCTTTAAGTATTGCATCTCTTACTATAAATCTAGGATTTGGATTACTCATTCCAAATGGCTCTAGCTTATGAAGTTCCTCTACTAAGTCTAAACTTATAGATTTATCTTTTAGTTCATATTCTACTTTAACTTTTTCTATCAAGTCTTCTTCTTCTAAGTTATAATTTGCAAATTTATTAACTTGCTCATCTAATAAAGCTACTTTATCTGCATCAAGACCTAACCCTGCCGCCTGGTCATGCCCTCCAAACTTATTTAACAAGTCTTTAGACTTTACTAATGCATCAAATATACTAAATCCTTTTATAGATCTTGCAGAACCTGTAGCTTCACCATCTTCTATCGTTAAAAGTACTGTTGGTTTATAGTATTTTTCTGTAAGCTTAGATGCAACAATCCCAATTATACCATGTTGCCATCCTTCTTTAGCTATAACTAATACTTTATCGTCTTGATATTTAGGATTAGAATCAATAATGGCTTCAGCTTCTTGATACATTTTAGCTTCTATCATTTGCCTTTCATTGTTTTTTTCTTCTAATAAGTTAGCTATTTCTTTTGCTTCTTCAGTACTATTAGTTGTAAATAATTGTACTCCAAGATATGAATGTCCTAATCTTCCAGATGCATTTATTCTAGGACCAATTGCAAAACCTATATGTGACGAACCTATTTTATCGCTTTCTATTCCGCATACTTTTATAAGCTCCTTTAATCCTAGATTTTTACCTTCACTCATTAATTTTAATCCGTTTTTTACAATTATTCTATTTTCATCTACCAGTGGCACAACGTCACAAATTGTAGCTAGGGTTACTATTTCTAAATAATCATATAAACTAGTTTTAAATATATCTTCAGGAGTTAATGCTTGTATAAGTTTAAATGCCACTCCACATCCACATAACATATCAAATGGATAATTACAGTCTTCTTGCTTTTGATTTATAACTGCATAAGCCTTTGGTATTTCACTTTGACATTCATGATGGTCTGTTATTATTACATCTAGGCCTAATTCATTAGCTACTTCTACTTCTTTTACAGATGTAATTCCGCAGTCAACACTTATCATTAAGTCACAACCATTTGAATGTATATGTCTTATTGCATCTTCATTAATTCCGTATCCTTCTTCTAATCTATTTGGAATATAATAATTAACGGGATATCCTATGGAACTAAAATATATACATAATATAGATGTTGATGATACTCCATCTACGTCATAATCCCCATAAATCCATATATTTTCATTGTTTTCTATTGCTTTTTTTATTCTGTCTACAGCTTTCTTCATATCTTTCATTAAGAATGGGTCTCTAAGATACTCTAATGAAGGATTCATAAATATTTCTGAATCTTTTTCGTTGTTTATGCCTCTATTTTTTAATATTTGACTAATTTCCGGGGAAATATTAAGTTTTTGACTAAATTCGCTTTCTCTCAAATTCCCTGTATGCTTTAATATCCATTTTTTGTTTAATATCATTCTCCCACCTCTATCTCTTTTTATATTGAGATCTTAAAGTCTTTATAACTAATAATATACCTATTATAAATGATAAGAAAAATCCCGTACCTGCCATAATATTTATCCATATATTTTTATCCATATTTGGAGATGCAATTATTAAGGATGATCCAACTACCATAGCTGCTAACACTAAACTTAATGACAGCTGCGTTGCTGAGTCTGTTATTCTTTTTTCTAAAGCAGAGAATTTAACTTCATCTATTGAAATTTTTATATTATTTTTTTCTAAGTTGCTAAGAATTACTTTCATTTGCTTCGGTATAGTTTTTAAGTCTAATAACATTGCCTCTGCACTATGTTTTGAATTCATAAGTATTCTTTTAGGATTAAGTTTACTCAAATAATAATGTTGCATAAATTCACTACCTATAGAACTAACTGAAAAGTCTGGATTTAATTCTCTAGCAGTTCCTTCTAATGTTATAATAGTTTTTGCTAAAGTTGCAAGTTGTGAAGGTACTGTCACCTTATATTTTCTAAGGAATCTAAATATTTCATTTAATATATCTCCTAGACTAAGTCTCTCTATTGGAACATCATAATAATAATGTATTAAATATAATAAGTCTTGTCTTAAGCTATTTGTATCTATATCTGCGTGAACTGAGTCCATTTCCATTAATATATATATTATTTTATCTACATTTTTTTCTACTAAGGCTATTGCTATTTCATCTAGCATATTTAAAGTTTTTTTATCAATTATCCCGATCATTCCAAAGTCTATATAGGATATACAGTTTTTACTTAATACAAAAATGTTGCCTGGATGAGGATCTGCATGAAAAAATCCATGCTCAAATATTTGTGTGAATAAAGATCTTATTCCTATCTCACTTACTTTTTTAGTATCCCATCCTAATTCATTAATTTTATCTATATCACTTAATTTTACCCCTATTATCGTTTCCATTACCAACACTTTTCTTGTTGTGTATTCACTGTAGACTTCAGGTATATAAACTTCATCACTATCTTTAAATATTTTTTTGAATTTTATGGCATTTATAGCTTCAAAGTTGTAGTCTAATTCTCTTAATAATTGAGTTTGAAATTCTTCAACTATGGAAACTAAATCTATCTCTATATCTTTATTTAAATCTTTTAAAGCTACTGCCATTCCCCTTAGTATCTCTAAATCTGACTTTATAGTTTCTTCTATATTCGGTCTTTGAATTTTTACTATAATGTCTTCTCCAGTTTTTAATTTAGCTTGATAAACTTGTCCTATAGATGCTGCTGCTAATGGATTATTGTTAAATTCTTCAAATACATCATCTACAGATTGTCCTATCTCTTCTTTAAAAATATTTCTTGCTATTTCTGTATCAAAGGCTTCTACGCTATCTCTTAATTTAGATAGTTCATCAATTATGTCTTGGTCTACCAAATCTTTTCTTGTGCTTAGTATTTGTCCTAATTTCACATATGTAGGTCCTAGTTCTTCAATAACTCTTCTTACTTTTTCTCCAGTAGACATATTTTTTATTTCCTCAGGAGGGTTAGTTATTGGTATCTTATAGGCCACACCTTCTATATTTAATTTTTCTACAATAAATGTAAATCCATATTTAATTAATATGCGTACTATCTCCCTATATCTTCTTAAGTTTTTATAACTTATTTTCATGCTTCACCACTCCTAGGTTGCTTAATCTGCAATATATTATAAATTTATTTTATAAAATAAAAAGGGCAATTACAAGATTGCCCTTTTAGTTTTATTACTTATGATTATTTGCAGTTTCTATATATTTTAATGCAGATTTTTTAAGATTTTGTTTTTCTTCTTCAGATAATTCTCTTATTACCTTTGCAGGAGATCCCATAGCTAGTACTCCTGATGGAATGCATTTACCTGGAGGAACTAAACTTCCTGCTCCAAGTAATGTATATTCTCCAACTTCAGCATTATCTAAAACTATAGATCCCATACCTATTAAAGTATTATCCCCTATTTTACATCCATGTATTAATGCTTTATGACCTACCGTTACATTTTTACCAATTATAGTAGGTGCATCATGTGATATATGAACTACACTTCCATCTTGTATATTTGTATTTTCTCCTATAGTTATATGTTGCTCATCAGCTCTTAAAACTGCGTTATACCAAATATTCGCATTTTTTCCTATAGTAACATTTCCTATTATATCCGCTGACTTCGCAACAAATACCGTTTCGTCAATCTTAGGTTCTATACCTTGGTAGGCCTTAATCATAGTCTTATTCTCCTTCTAGCATTAATTTTGCTTGTATCATTATTGAACATTCTGTACGTTTCTTTTGCATTTCACATCCAAGTTCGTAAGGTTTCATTACATCATTATTGAAATTAGTTGCATTTGCATGACATCCACCTGAACAGTAGAATTTATTCCAACATTTTTGACAATCTTCTTTACTGTAAACGTGAGCATTTCTAAAACTTTCTGTTAATTCTTTAGGGAATACTATTTCTTCATCCATTATATTTGCCATTTTGTAATCTTCATTTCCAACGAATTGGTGACATGGATATATATCTCCATTTGGTGTTATTGATAAGTATTCATTACCTGCACCACACCCAGTTATTCTCTTTATTACACATGGACCTTGATTTAAGTCTACTACAAAGTGGAAGAATGTGAAATCTTTCATTTCCCCTTTTAACTTCATATCAGCATATTCTACTGCTAATTTTTCATATTCTTCAAATACTTTTGGCATGTCTTCTTCTCTAAGTGCATATGGATTTGATTCTTCTCCTACAACTGGCTCTATTGATGTAGAAGCAAATCCTTCATTAGCAAAATGCATAACATCTTTAGCAAAGTCTAAGTTCTCTCTAGTAAATGTTCCTCTTATGTAGTAGTATTTGTCTTTTGGTCTACTTTCTATAAGCTTTTTAAACTTAGGTAGTATAACATCATAACTTCCTTTATCATTTAAAGTAGGTCTCATATTATCATTTATTTCTTTTCTACCATCTAAACTTAAAACTGCATTATGCATATGTTCATTTATGTAATCTATTTTTTCATCATCTAATAATACACCATTTGTAGTCATAGTGAATCTTATATTTTTATTATAGTCTTTTTCTACTTTTCTTCCGTATTCTACTAATTGCTTAACTACATCAAAGTTCATTAGTGGCTCTCCACCGAAGAAATCTATCTCTAAGTTTCTTCTGCTTCCTGAGTTATCTATTAGGTAGTCTATTGCTTTCTTACCAACTTCAAAACTCATCATTTCTTTAGCTCCACCAAAATCTCCTTGTGCAGCAAAGCAGTATTTACATTTTAAGTTACAATCATGGGCAACGTGTAAACATAAAGCTTTGACTACTTTCTTTCTGTTTATGAAACTTGGATGAGTGCTATAAGTATCTTCTGTATATAAAAGACCTTCTTCTTCTTCTAAGTTTTTAATTTCATCGTATGCTTCATTTATTTTTTCTACTGAATATTCATTTTGAAGCTCTTTTATTATTTCATCTTTATTTTTTTCTTTATAGCTATCTACTAATTTATAAGCTACATCATCAACTACGTGAACCGCTCCTCCGTTTACGTCTAAAACAATATTATATCCGTTCATTGAAAACTTATGTATCATACTCATATGTATCTCCTCCTAAATTGTTATCTATATCAACACATTTTTTCTGGATGAAATTTAACCTAATGTCCATTATATAACTTATGTAAAATATAGGCAATATTATTCCATAATCAATCCTGCTTTGGAATTATATACCTGCAATAAAAAAGACGCCATATTATATGGCGCCTCACTTTTATATCTATTAAATATTATTATCTTTCGCACTCTTGGTTTGCAACTGTACAAGAAGTTTTGCAAGCTGATTGGCAAGAAGTTTGACATTCACCACATCCACCTTTTGCTGCACTTTCCTTTAAAGTAGCGCTAGATAAAGTTTTTACATGTTTCTTTTCCATTTTAAATTACCTCCTACTAAATTTTTCTAAACTGATTATATCATAAATTTTCATTATATGGAAAATTTATTTGAAGTTTACTCCTAGAACCCCGCCGATACCACCAGATAGAGATACTAACAACACTTTATATAGCATGTCAATTTCAACTGCGAAATTTTCCTTTGCTAAAAATACTATTACCATAAGACATACTATGTACATAAGACCAACTAAAAGGCCATATATAAGCCCCTTTTCTTTTATGTGCTTTGAAGCATAAAACCCTCCAAATGCTGCCGAAACTGTAGTTATAGCTGATGATGCCATCGCTATTGTATTTCCTGATACACTCGTAAAAGTAAGGAATAGGTTATATATTAATAATGTTGCTAGCGTTAATATATATGAATATCCTAACCCTTTTAGAACATGATTTGTTTTTTCCATAAAAATACCTCCCCTCATTAATACATATATATTCGAGGGAAGGTATCTAAATTCCAAATTATTCTGCTGATTCGTGTTTAGCACTTTCAACAGTTCCTATAGCCCATTTTTCAAATGGTACTTTAGTTCTGTTTGGTCCTAATTCTAATACTACAACATCTTCTTCAACTTTAGCAACATTAGCAACTATTCCACCTATAGTTACTACTTTATCTCCAACTGATAAGGTATTTCTCATTTCTTTTAGTTGCTTTTCCTTTTTCTTTTGTGGCTTTATGAATAAGAAGTAGAATACTCCAAATACTACTACCCACATAACTACTGCCATTATTATAGATTGTGTTTGTCCAGGCATTATTTTACTCTCCTTTGTAAATTATATTATTTATATTTATTTATTATAATCATTATATATTAAAACATTTAGAATTCATAGAAAAAAGTTCGCTCAAATTCTATAATTCATATCCATATGCTTTAAAGAATTCATCTTTAAAATCTAATAATCTGTCTTCCATTATAGCTTCTCTTACTTGCTTCATTAAATTTAATAAGAAGTGTAAGTTGTGAGTAGTTATAAGTCTTGATGCTAATATTTCATTAGCCTTAACTAAGTGTCTTATATAACCCCTTGTGTAATTTTTACAACAATAACAATCACAGTTTGGATCTAGTGGTGTAAAGTCTTTTGCATATTTTGCATTTCTTACAACTACTTTACCAACACTTGTCATTGCTGTACCATTTCTAGCTATACGAGTAGGTAAAACACAGTCAAACATATCTATCCCTCTTATAACACCTTCTAATAAGTCATCAGGACTTCCAACCCCCATAAGGTATCTTGGTTTATCTTCTGGCATTAAAGGTACTGTATAGTCTAATACTTCATACATTAAGTGCTTTGGCTCTCCAACACTTAGTCCACCTACTGCATATCCTGGTAAGTCAAGTTCTAATATTTCTTTTGCAGATTGCTCTCTTAAATCTTTATACATTCCACCTTGTATTATTCCGAATAACGCTTGGTTTTCTGTATTTGTGTGAGCTTCTTTACATCTTTTTAACCATCTAGTTGTTCTTTCTAAAGAGTTTTTTACATACTCTCTATCTGCTGGATATGGTGCGCATTCATCAAATGCCATCATTATATCTGAACCTAGAGCATTTTGTATTTCCATAGCTTTTTCTGGACTTATAAAATGCTTAGATCCATCTATATGAGATCTAAAGTGTACACCTTCTTCTGTTATTTTTCTAAGTGGCCCTAAACTAAATACTTGGAATCCTCCACTATCTGTAAGTATTGGTTTATCCCAATTCATAAATTTATGAAGTCCACCAGCCTCTTTAACAAGCTCGTGACCTGGTCTCATGTATAAATGATAAGTATTACTTAATATTATTTGTGATCCTATTTCTTTTAATTCTTCTGGAGTCATTGCTTTTACTGTAGCTTGAGTTCCAACTGGCATAAATATAGGCGTCTCTATAACTCCATGTGGTGTATGCAATCTTCCTAATCTTGCACCACTTTGCTTACAAGTTTTTATAAGCTCATATCTTACTGCACTCATATTATTTCTCCTTAGTATTAATTTTTTACGTCATTAGCGCCCTTTAAGCTTTGTTCCCTGCATCTTTTACATTCTTCAGGGTCCTCTATTTCATCGCAATCTTCATAGTGAATACTGGTTATGTTCATATTACTATTATCATCAGTTAGTAAGTATTTTCTAATAGCAAATAGTCCTGCTATTGCAATTACACCCAGTAAAATCTCTCCCATCCCTCCAGATTTAGGAAGAAGTAACATTTTTCTTGCTATAGCATATAAAAGTACTTCTAATAGTGCACCTGGTATATGTAATGATAACATTACTACAAGTTCAACACCTATAACTAAAAGCAGTATTTGACCTAGCATGTCATTTAGCTGGCTATATTCAACCGGCGTTCGAAATTCTACTATATATGCTGTCCATATCATTCTTAGTACATCTATAGTTCCTAAAAATACGGCAATTAAAACTACCATTGATAAAATGGATTCAAAGATATACGCTACTCTTAACGACAAATTACTCTTATCTATGTTTTTCATTTGCTCCCCCTATTTTAAAATCATAGCATCTCCAAAGCTGAAAAATCTGTATCTTTCTTTTACTGCTACATCATATGCATTTAATACACTGTCTTTACTTGATAATGCACTTACTAACATTATTAATGTAGATTCTGGTAAATGGAAATTAGTTATCAGTCTATCTACCATTTTAAATTTATATCCTGGGTAGATAAATATATTTGTCCATCCACTACTTTCTTTTATAATTCCATCTTCACTACTTGCCGATTCAACTGTTCTACAACTAGTTGTCCCTACACATATTACATTTTTACCATTTTTCTTAGCTTTATTAATTTTTTCAGCTGCTTCTTTGTCTACCATATAGTATTCTGAGTGCATTTCATGATTTAATACATCATCAACCTTAACTGGTCTAAATGTTCCTAGTCCTACATGAAGTGTAACAAATGCTATATCTACACCTTTTGCCTTTATCTCTTCTAATAAATCATTTGTAAAATGTAGACCTGCTGTAGGTGCCGCTGCTGATCCATTATGCTTTGAATAAACAGTTTGGTATCTTTCTCTTTCTTCTAATCTTTCTGTTATATATGGTGGTAGTGGCATATTTCCTAATTCATCTAAAACTTCTTCAAATATTCCTTCATAATGGAATTTAACTATTCTAGATCCTTCTTCTGCTAAGTCCACTACTTCTCCTATTAATTTTCCATTTCCAAAGGAAAACTTCGTTCCAACTTTCGCCCTTTTACCTGGCTTAACTAACGCTTGCCAAGTATCTTCTTCTGTTCTTTTTAATAATAAAAATTCTATTTTTCCACCAGTATCAACCTTTTCTCCTATTAATCTAGCAGGTATAACTCTAGTATTATTAAGAACTAAACAGTCTCCTGGATTTAAATAATCAACTACATCTTTAAAAATACGATGCTCAATTTCTCCACTTTCCTTATCTAGTACCATTAATTTAGAACTAGATCTATCTTTTATAGGAACTTGAGCAATTAATTCTTCTGGTAGGTCAAAGTAAAAGTCACTCGTCTTCAAAATTCAACTTCCTTTCCAAAATTTTATACAACTTACATAATAACAAAAAAAATTCAATTTTACCATATAACGCAACTGTTTTTATTTATATTTTGTGTTTTTATGATGTATATAATCTACATTATTATTTTATTTTAATTTATTATTTTATTTTGATTTTTATATATTTATTCTTACTTATTAGGAAGAGCTATGTTTAGATGCTCATATGCAAGTGGCATTGCTATTCTACCTCTTGGTCCTCTATTTATAAATCCTAATTGAAGTAAATAAGGCTCATAAACATCTTCTATAGTATTTCTATCTTCTCCTATAGATGCTGCTAATGTGTCTAATCCTACAGGACCGCCTCTGAACTTTTCTATTATAGTCATTAATAATTTTTCATCTACATAATCTAAACCTAATGAATCTACACCTAAAAGTTCTAGCGCGCTATTTGCTACTTCATCAGTTATATTTCCATCCGCTCTAACTTGGGCATAATCTCTAACTCTTTTTAAAAGTCTGTTTGCTATTCTTGGCGTCCCTCTAGAGCGTTTAGCAATTTCAGTTGCTCCACCTATTTGAATTTCGGCACCTAAAATTTCAGCTGATCTTATTACTATTTTAGCTAATTCATCTACTGTATAGTAATCTAGTTTACAAATAACTCCAAATCTATCTCTAAGAGGATTAGTAAGCATCCCCGCTCTAGTAGTTGCTCCTATTAATGTAAATTTAGGAAGGTCAAGTCTTATACTTCTAGCTGAAGGACCTTTACCTATTATTATATCTAAGCAGTAATCTTCCATTGCAGGGTATAATACTTCTTCAACACTTCTATTTATACGGTGTATCTCATCTATAAATAGTACGTCATTTTCATTTAAATTTGTAAGTATCGCTGCTAAATCTCCCGCCCTTTCTATTGCTGGACCTGATGTTATTCTTAAATTAACTCCCATTTCATTGGCGATTATACTTGATAGAGTTGTTTTACCAAGTCCTGGTGGTCCGTATAAAAGAACATGGTCTAGTGGTTCATTTCTAGATTTTGCAGCTTCTATAAATATTTTTAATTGCTCTTTAGCTTTTTCTTGTCCTAGATAATCATCTAAAGATTTAGGTCTTAAATTATTTTCTATATCTACATCTTCATTTTGCATACCTGATGTTATAATTCTATTTTCATCTTCAAAATCAAACACTTAAACCTCCCCCTATCTTAATGATTTGCTCATTATGTATGTTAAAGATTTTTTTTATTATATCTTCTGTATTAAGTCCGTCTTTCTTACATCTTTCAACTGCTTCTTTAGCTTCAGGTGCTGAATATCCAAGTGCAAGTAAAGCATCTACAGCTTCATCTTGAGATATTCCTATTGGTGCACTTGAAAGCAATGTTGGCTCAAACTCTACAGTAGTCTTATCTACCTTATCTTTTAGTTCTAAAATTATTCTTTCTGCTGTCTTTTTACCTACTCCTGGTGCTTTAGAAAGTTTTGCTATGTCTTCACTTAATATATATGCACCTAGTTGGCCTGGAGATGCAAAAGAAAGTATAGCAAGCCCAACCTTAGGTCCTATTTTTGATACTGATGTTAATAATTCAAACATCTTCATTTCTTCTTGAGTTGAGAACCCACAAAGACTCATATCATCTTCTCTTACAATCAGCCTAGTATATATTTTAGCCATTTTCCCTAATTGTAAGTCTTTTATTGTATTAGATGATGCATTTATTTTATATCCTATATCATTATTTTCTATAACTATACTATCTAAACGAATTTCCTCTATACTTCCCTTTATATAACTATACATATTTACCTCCAATATTTTTTAGAGTTTTCTCAAGCCTATTTGCGTGAGCATGACATATCGCTACTGCTAGTGCATCAGCTACGTCATCTGGTTTTGGTACTTGTTTTAAATTTAAAAATGATGTAACCATTTGCTGAACTTGTGCTTTTTGGGCTCTACCATATCCTACTACACCTTGCTTAACTTGAAGAGGAGTGTATTCATATACAGATTTACCATTATGCGCACATGCAAGCATAGTTACACCTCTAGCTTGTGCTACTGTTATAGCTGTTTTTACATTTTTATTAAAGAATAATTCTTCTATTCCAACCTCATCAACATTATACTTCTTTATTAAAAGATCAGTTCCTTTGTATATAGTTTCTAATCTTTTTAGTGTGTCTGTATGAGCTGGCGTTGTAACTGCCCCATAATCTATTACTCTAAATTTATTATTTTTATATTCTATAACTCCATAGCCCATTATTGCTATTCCTGGGTCTATTCCTAGTATTATCAACTCAATAAATCCTCCTATAAAGTTTGTTTTACACAAAACTTATGTTCTTTTATATTATATCATAAGTTTTTCTATACTCAAAATTCACTTTATATACATATTTAAAAGAAAATAAAATATAAAAGGACAACCTATTAAGGTTGTCCTTTTATATTTTAGCTTCCGAAATTTTCAAGTCTTGCATAAGCTTCATCTTCTGTGTTTACAGTAACACCTTTTTTAATTTCATCTTGAACTGTTTTAGGTAATGAATCTATTGCTATATCTGTCTTCTCAACTAATGATCTAGCCCCATCTTTATCATATTTATAAAGTCCTATAAATCCATCATCTATTTCTAACGAAAATTTATTACTCTTTGAAGCATCATTTACTGTCATAGTTTCAGATAGAATTATTTCAAATTTACTTAGATTTTCAACTTTTCTATCTGGATACTTATTTTTAAAGTATGCTACTATTTCTTCTTCACTTTTATCTAACAATGTCTTATCTACTGTACCTAGCATAACTGGTGACTTTCCAGAGTCACTTCCATCTTCATTTTTCTTATGTAACCATATTTCACAATCTTTACTTATCCCAAATGCATCTTTAGTTTTTTCTGGCTCTTGGATTTTTTGTGTAGTATTTACATGATTTTGTTCTATATTTCTAGTTTTTACTCCTATATAAATTCCACCACTTAATACCACTATACCTGTTAAAATTAATACTGGTATCTTCCAAGGAAACTGTTCTTTTTTTTCAAACATAAAATTACCTCCTTTTACATATATTTTTTATAAATTTCTTTTTATAGAATTTTAGGTAAATTTTAGAAATTATTTATATATAGATTTTTATCCCATTTCATTAATTTTATACATATTATAAGGTATCATTTATTTTTCGACTTAAAAGGGGGGATTGCCTTGAGTTCATATGTTAAAATAATTTACGATAAGATAGATTTTTTACAATTCAAACAAGACATTTTATTTTTAAAACAACCACAGCATAAAGCTTCTATATTTCAAGAACTTACGTTAGATGATTTCTTAAAAATCCGTGATTTTACTAATAGCGTTGAAGATAAAATATTAAATGGCGAGAAGTATGATATTAATCAGTACGAAAAAGAACTATTTGAGATATGGCCTCCAGTTAGGTCTTTACCATCTTCATCTACATTAGTTGCTAAAGCACTTATGAAGGAAGATATTTTTAATTCTCTATTTAAAAACAACAATTAATTTTAAAGAGGAAAATAATATATTTTCCTCTTTTTTACTAACTTTTATTTTTATAAGATATATTTTTTTATTTATTGGCAATACTCTTTAATAAATAATAGATTTATTAGGAGGTAAAATTATGTCTAGTATAAACTGCAGTGTAAAAAACTGTTCTCACAATAATTCAGGAGTATGTTATGCAAATAAAATAACTGTAAATGGAAAAAGAGCTCACACTAGTACTCATACTTGCTGTAGCACATTTTTAGATGGTGAACATTATGGAACTTTAACTAATAACACTAATGGTGGTGGATCATGTTCAATGATAGGATGTAATGTTAAAACTTGTAATTACAATGCATCTAATGTCTGTACGCTTGATAATATTAGTGTGGATACTCAATCACCTAAAGCTAATCTTTATGAAGAAACATACTGTGCTAGCTTTAAAAACAAATAAACCATTACAATTACATAGTATAAAAATTCGCTTCGCTCATATCGTCAACGACCTACAAATCAGGTACGTTGCTAAAACTTAGCGGTTGAAAATTATA
>NZ_HG529403.1 GCF_000499525.1 Faecalimicrobium dakarense
GCAATATTTAAATATTGCACCTTTTTTATATTAATAACATATACTGCAAGCTGTTCTATTACTTTCGTTTATTGTTCCTGATATTGGGTTTTTCATTCCAGAACAAGTTGGATCACTGTGGTATTTCTTCCCTGATTTACTCCAATAAACTAATTCTTGTGTATTATTTTTATCTTTTAATGTATCTTTATATTCTGTATTCTCAGTATTATTACTTGATGATATCTTTGTATTTTGTTTTACGTAATTATCATTTTTATTTTTATAACCTTTAGAGTTAGAACCTGGATTATAACTTCCCGCTTTACAATTTGTGCTTAGTCCATTTCCAGTTGATACAAAAACTATATCTGAGCATTCATCGCTCCTATGCACTTCTATATTTTTTTCCTTTAATAAGTCAACAGTTTCCACATGTGGATGGCCATATTTATTATCTTCTCCTGCTAGTATAACTGCATATTCAGGAGTTACTCTTTCTATAAATTCTCTTTTTGTACTACTATATGATCCATGATGTCCTACTTTTAACAAATCTACATCTCCAGGATTTAGATTTTTTTCTATTTCAGCTTCAGCATCTCCCATTAATAAAATCTTATCATTTCCATTAGTATAAAGTAATACTATAGAGTTATTATTAGGGTCTTCCTCATTAGCAACTGATAATACTTTAAATGTTGATGTTGATAGCTTAAACTCACTTCCAAGTAAAGGAACACTTGGGTATAGCCCTTTATTAGATGCTGCTTCTATAAAATCCCTATATGATTTTGTTTCTGCATCACCATTACTAACATATAAATTATTTACTTTTATATTATCTATAACTGCATCTAATCCACCTATATGGTCTGCATGAGGATGAGTTGCAAATATGTATTCTAACTCTTTCACCCCTTGATTTTTAAGATATGAAACTACTAATTGTTCATCATCATTATCTCCGCCATCAATAAGTGCTGCTTTTCCATCTTGCTTTATTAATATAGCATCTGAATTTCCTGTATTTATAAAGTGCAGTTCTGCATTTTTGCTTGATATATTTTTAGCACTAGATTCTTTTACAACTTGTGGATTACTTTGTTCTTTATTAACTTCTGATTGGCATCCTATTTGCGTATATCCTAATGTTACTATTAATAACAGACAGTACTAATTTTTTTAAAAATTTATTCATATTAAATTCCCCCTTTATCCATTTTTTATGTCATATCCTCTTTAATACGATACATATTCTAGCATAATTAACTATATATTGTCTAATAAGGTAATTTCAATAAAATTTAGTTTATTATATATTTTAGCTAAATATCTATTTTGACTCTTTTAAATTATAGTATGATTTTCGTATAAAAATAAAAGCGTGAATTATATATAATTCACGCTTTTGTTTTTATACGAATCGATTATATTACTCTAAAAAATTCACTTAATGTACTAAGCCGATTTTAGTTCATCTTCTTCTTTTTTACTTCTATTTTTTACGAATTTTAATACATAATGTACGACCATACCAATTCCTATAGCAAATACTAAATCAAACACTACTGTAAATACAAATGTTACAACTAATACTAAAACATCTGATTTACTTGAAGATAATAACTTTCTAAAATGAGACCATTCTCCCATATTATAAGAAACTACTATAAGTATCGCTGCTAGCGTAGTCATCGGTATAAGCTTAGCAAGTGGCATTAATACAACCATTATAAGTAATAATGTTATAGCATGCACCATACCTGATATCGGACTTTTACCTCCATTTCTAACATTAGCTGCCGTTCTAGCTATAGCTCCAGTCGCCGGAATACCTCCAAATATTGAAGATGCCATATTTCCAAGCCCTTGTGCCACAAGTTCCATATTAGAATCATGTTTATCATTTATCATATTGTCAGAAACTACACAAGAAAGTAACGATTCTATTGCACCTAGCAAAGCAATCGTTATAGCTGGTTTTATTAAAGTTGTAATTGTTTGTAAGTCAATATGAGGTATTTGTGGTTTTGGTATAGATGACGATATTTCATTAAACCTAGAACCTATTGTATCAGTTGGTAAATTAAATAAATTTACAACTAAAGTAGATAATATTAATACTATTATTGAAGCTGGTATTTTCTTGTTTACCTTAGGCCAGTAAACTAATATAAAAATACACGCTATTCCTATTAGAAATGATGCTATATCAAAAGTAGATATGTTCTCTATATAGCTTTTCACTTTTTCTATGAATTCAGCCGGTACATCTTTTATACTAAGTCCAAAGAAATCCTTTAACTGAGTTGTAAGTAATGTTACTGCTATACCGCTAGTAAACCCTACTGTTATAGTTTGCGGTACATATTTTATTAAATATCCAAATTTAAGTAGTCCCATAACTACTAATATAATTCCTGACATCATTGTAGCTGTTATAAGTCCAGTTATTCCATAGGTTTTAACTACACCATAAACTATTACAACAAATGCCCCTGTCGGTCCACCAATTTGAACCTTACTACCACCTAGAAAAGATATTACAAATCCTGCAAATATAGCAGTTATAAGTCCTTTTTCTGGAGATACACCAGATGATATAGCTAAAGCTATAGATAATGGAAGAGCTATTATAGCAACTATAATTCCCGCTACTATATCCTTACCGATTTGCTCCTTTGTTAGTTCATTTTCTTTCTTCATTTTAAATAACTTTGGTAACACTTAAACACTTCCCTCCAAAACTAATTATTGCAACATTTAATATATTAGTCCTATTTTTTGATAAAGTCCATAGTTAATAACAAATTTTATATAAAAATAAAAAAAGTATTTTTTCTACCCGAAATATATTTATTTTTATGATTATTTAATTCGTGTTTATTTTATTTTAAACTCATTAAAATACTTATTTATCTACTAATCTTTATAATTTGTTCGTATGATTTTTAATGTTAATATATAGTAAAACTATTTAAAATAATCTATCTATTTTTTAAATAAATTACATTGTTATAATCAGTTGAAAAAACTACATAAGGTGAGCTAAGAAGTTTTAAAGTTACTAAAAAAGATTATTTTTACTCTGTTAAATATTATGGAAAGTGCTAAATTTTTAATATAAAAAACCTCTAAACTAATTAATATAGATTTCATCTATACATAATAGTTTAGAGGTGCTTTATTTAAACTTTGAAATTATTCAGCTATCTCCCAGTTGTGGTATATATTTTGAACATCATCGTCATCTTCAAGCATATCAACTAGCTTGTTCATTTGCTTTAATTGATCTTCATCAGTTAATTCTGTAATAGTTTGAGGTATTAATTTAACATCAGCAGATATAAATTCATATCCTTTAGCTTGTAATTCATCTCTTACTTGAGAGAAATCTTCTGGAGTTGTTACTACTTCATATCCGTCTTCTTCAGTTATAAAGTCTTCAGCTCCTGCTTCTAAAGCTACTTCCATTAATTCATCTTCTGATATATCATCATTTGCTTCTATAAGTATTTGGCCTTTCTTATCGAACATGAAAGATACACATCCACTAGTTCCTAAGTTACCACCATTTTTATCGAAGAAGTATCTTACGTTTCCAGCTGTTCTGTTTTTGTTATCTGTTAAAGTCTCAACTATAACAGCAACTCCACCTGGTCCGTATCCTTCGTAAACTATTGTTTCATAGTTTTCGTTAGCTCCAGAACCAGCTCCTTTTGCTATAGCTCTGTCTATATTATCATTTGGCATGTTATCAGCTTTAGCTTTATCTATAGCTGTTTTTAAAGTTGCATTATATTCTGGATTTCCTCCACCTTCTTTAGCTGCAACCGCTATTGCTCTAGCATGCTTTGTGAATACTTTAGCTCTCTTAGAATCTTGTTTTCCTTTTTTATTGATTATGTTTCCTATACGTCCCATAACTTCCACTCCTTAATACGTATAATTGATTTTATATATTTTTCACGATATATATAACTTTACATATATACCTATTTATTTAGTTTATATATAGTAAAATTCTTATTACTCGTAAATTTTAGCATAAAACTTGAATTTAGTAAATTAGAACTTAGGAGGTTTTGGTGCTATATGCCTTTTATGTTCACTAATTCTATGAAGTCTTGCTATTACATCCTGATCTTTTTTAGGAACGCATTCTAACTTTCCTTCTACAACATTATCAATCATGTCATAAGTAGTTCCCATTTCTTTTTCATCAGTTTGTCCTTCCCAAAGACCTGCTGAAGGTGATTTATGTATAACATCATTATGTACCCCTAATTCTTTTGCCCACTCATATACTTCTCTCTTAGTAAGGTTAGCAAGTGGAACTAAGTCTACTCCACCATCTCCGTACTTTGTAAAGTATCCTGTATGTATTTCAGCCGCATTATCTGTACCTACAACTAAGTATCCTAAATTGTTAGCTACAGTATAAACAGTACTCATTCTTATTCTTGCTCTAAGATTTGCATCTGTCATTCTTAACTTTTCTTCTTTGTATAAATTATTTTCTTTTAGCCTACTTACAACTGTATCTAAAATTAAATTTTGAGGCTCTGTAAGATCTAAATCAAGATATTTTATATTACATCCTTCTATAACTTTAAGAGCATCTTCTCTATCTTGAGGATTACTTTTAATTCCCATAATAACACCCATAGAATCCTCTGGAAAAGCTTTTTTAATTAAATAACAAACTACCGCAGAATCTATTCCTCCAGATACTCCAACTACTAAACCTTTGCAGTTCGCTTCATTAACTTTATCCCTTAGCCAATCTACAGTTTTGTCTATTTTTAATTTTATATCCGTCATCTTTATCTCCTATCCATATTTTACATATTTTGTATATTTTCATTATATCATATGTTTATAAATTAAAAAATCCATCTATCTAGAACTATTTAATCACTTAAATAGCTATCTAAAATAGATGGATTTTTATTTAATTAGTCTACTTTTATTGCATCAACTGGACAACTCTCTTCAGCTTCTTTAGCTGTATCTTGGTTCCCTTCTGGAACTTCTCCAGTTATTGCTTTCGCTTTTCCATCATCATCCATTTCAAATACTTCTGGGCTTATACTTGGACATAATCCACATCCTATGCATGTATCTTTATCAACATGTGCTTTCATAATTGAATCCTCCTAGGTCAATATCTTTTTAGATAATTTTTGAATTTAAACTTCTAATTGAAGTTGTATTAATTCATTCAAGATTATTATAACCATCTGTATGATTTTAAATTCAAATTTTTTTATTCTATATATTACATAAATATAATTTGCGTTTATGTAAAAACTATCAAAAGAGGGTGATTATAATGGAAAATAAACATTTTAGTTTTAATATTAAAAATACAATAATAGGAATTATTACAGGATTTGTAAATGGTATATTTGGTTCTGGAGGAGGAACACTTTTAGTTCCTATATTAAATAATATTGTAAAAGTTGAAGAACATAAATCTCATGCTACAGCGCTTGCTATAATAGTATTTTTATCATCGGCTAGTTCTGTCGTTTATTTATCAAAAGGAACTTATGATATAAATTTAACTTTCAAAGTTGCATGCGGAAGCATTGTAGGTGGTGTAGTTGGTGCTAAGTTATTAAGTAAGGTTACTGGAAAATTTCTTAGAATTTCATTTGGATCAATAATGATTATTGCTGCACTAAGGATGGTGTTTTAATGATTTATGCAGTTATTGGATTCTTTGCTGGAATTATAGGTGGAATGGGAATGGGTGGTGGAACAATACTTATACCTGCACTTATATTATTTACAAACATAGACCCTAAAATCGCTCAAAGTATAAACCTATTGTCATCTATACCAATGACAATCATCGCATTAATAATACATATGAGAAATAAAAATGTGGTATTTAAACTAGTTATACCTATTGCATTTTTTGGTGTATTAGGTGCAGTATCTGGTTCATTTGTAGCTAATTTTATTTCTTCAGAAATTTTAAAGAGGGTATTTGGAGTATTTTTATTAGTAATTGGCATCTTCGAAGTAAAAAAGGGATTATGTAATCATAAAACTGATAAGTGCGGTAAATAAAAGTAAGGAGATATAATTAATATCTCCTTACTTTTTTATCTTAGATTCCCCTAACAAAAATCCAATTGAGCTACACATTAAATCTCTAAACTGAGATATTGTAGCAACATTATGATCAATACTTCAGCTATACATTATCAGCATAGTTAATATACAAATAATACAAATTGTAAAAGCTATTATAATTTGTATTGAATTGCCTTCTCTATAGTTATGATTTTCTATATCTATTTCACACTCTTGATCGTTAATATCGATCTTTTTATATACTTCACTTCTAGTAAACTTATTAATATTTTTACTTTTTCCACAATTTAAATTTGAGCTAAGTACAAATCCAAATATAGATGCTAAAGCAGACCTAAATACGACCTCTACAGCCTTTAGAATCTCATTTGATCCTTTATCATAAAATGCTAATCCTATTGATGATAAAAATACTATTAATCCTATGAAAGTTAATAATTTTCCTGATAAATTTATTTTATCCCAATCACTCATTATCTCTTGTTTTAATGAATTAACTCTACCACATTCAATATTTTTCATATACATCACACCTCAGCATATATAATAGTATTTCTACATTTCGATGCTTAAGTTATATAATTTTATAACTTTTATATATAATACTCTATGATTTGAGTCATTGTTCATTAAATTCTTTTTAAATTAAATTAGTTTTAATTTATAGTATTATTTCACCATCTTGCTCTGATAAATAGAATTCCTCTCCTTGAGTAATACTAGCCGTCGCACTTGTTATATCTGTCATCTTAGATACTAGAGCTTCCACTTCATTAACTCTTGAATAAACAAGTATCTCAACATTATCTTCATATATAGTATCTTTTATAAAGTATCCCATATTCATTATTTCATTTTGAACCTTTCCAAGTTGATTGTAGTCTATTTTAATTCCAACTTGTCTATACGAAACTTTTTCTATTACTTTAGCAGCTTCTATTCCCACTTTAGCTCCTTTAGTATACGCTCTAACTAATCCACCTGCACCTAGTTTTATTCCTCCAAAGTATCTAGTAACAACAACTACAACATCTCTTAAGTCTTCTTTTTTTATAACCTCTAATGTTGGGATTCCCGCTGTACCTTGTGGTTCCCCATCATCACTATATCTTTGTATATTCATAGTAGGGCCTACTGTATATGCCCATACATTATGAGTTGCATCTTTATGCTTTTTCTTTATTTCATTTACAAACTCTACTGCTTCCTCCTCAGCCTTTATAGGTTTAGCATAGCCAATAAAGGTAGATTTATCTATTATAATTTCATCCATTCCAAATTCATGCAATGTTTTGTATGTGCTCATTATTTTCCTCCATATTATAAAGTTATAAATTAATTATATACAATATTATTTTATAAATCAAAAAAGAAAGGGAATATCCCCTTTCTTTGTATTTTTTATTTATATATTTTAGTTAACAGCAGTTAGACCACTTTCTGCGCTCTTTTTCTTTAAATCTTTATATTTTTTATAAGATATATCAACTAGTGACTTTTCTTTGTTATGTGATAACATACTTATAGCTTCTTTAACTTTAAAGAATCCGCCTTCTAAAAGGTCATCATCTAGTAAATATTCAGCATTATCTGTTTCCATTATATACCAAACAACAGCATTACATACTTCTTGCTGTCTAGTTCTTGAGAAAAATTCATACATAGTGTCACCTGCTACCTCTAATATAGAAGCATCAACACCTGTTTCTTCCTTTACTTTTAAAATTGCACTCTCATGTTGAAGTTCCTTATCTGAAATTTTACCTTTTGGAAGTGTCCACTCGCCTCTGTCATTCTTTACTATAAGAACCTTATTAGCATAAAATACTACTCCACCTGCACAACGTCTTACTATCATCTAAAACCCTCCTATTAACTGTTTTTTTATGTTAATTCTGGGATACACTGTAGGTAAACAATTTATTAGTTAATTATATGTTAAGTGTTAAATCTTTATGTTACCTATCTTCTTGCTCTAACATATCAATTGCCTCTTCATATGCTCTTAGTACATACTCTTTTTCAAATTGCTTTTTGTTTTTTAACTGTCTTAACATTCTTAAGCTATTTTCATTTCCTATTTTAGCAAGTGCTTTTGCACAATATTGTCTTGTTTGTGGATTAGTGTCATAAAGACCTCGTTGTAAATATTCTCTACTATTAGGTGATTGTATTTTTCTAAGTGCTGAATAAGTTATTCTCCTTACATCCGAATGTTTATGCCCTGTAAGTGGGTGCAAAAGCTTTAAGAATTTATCTTCCTTTAATTCTCCTGTTGCCCATATTAAAGTCATTAAGTCTTCAGCATTTCTTTCAGTTATTATTCTTTTGTAAAGCTTTCTTTTAAAGTCTATCATTCTTTCAGAACTTAACCCCTCCATAAAGTCAATCCTATCAGATTTACTTAAGCCTAAAAATTTATCTATTATATCTTTAGACAACTCTACTTTATCCTTTAGCATTGCCTTTATTTCTAGCTTTGCCTTTATTAATTGGTCATTTACTTCTGAAGTTGATATGTTTCTTATTTTACTTATTTGAGATACTGTTTTGGATTCTTTATATAGAAGATAGGTTATATAATAGTCTTCTAAGTTGTCTATATTATCCCAACTTATATTCATATTATTTCCTATTTTTCTAATATATAGTCCTTATATATATTATAATCCTCTTCTTCTAATTTTACATCAACTGTTATTCCATTTTCCCCATATTCAAAGTTCTCTACATTATACTTGTTCTTAACTCTACTAAATATATCTCCTCTTTCATAAGGTAATAAAAGTGTAACATCATATGTATTTTCCATTAAAGCATCTTCTACAGTTTGCAATAACTTATCCATATTTATACCTTTTTTAGCTGATATATATATTGTCTCGTCGCTATTTTTCGGATATATATCTAATTCTAATCTATCTATTTTATTGTAAACAATTATAGTCTTCTTATCATTTGCACCTAATTCCTTAAGTACGGTTTCTGTAGTTTTCTTTTGTAATTCATAGCTACTGTTTGTAGCATCAATTACATGCAAAATTAAATCAGCATAATGAACTTCTTCTAATGTTGCTTTAAATGCATCTACTAAATCATGGGGAAGTTTACTAACAAATCCAACAGTATCTACTACTAAAAATTCTTTTTTATTTGGTAAAAGTGCCTTTCTAAGTGTTACATCTAAAGTGGCAAATAGCATATCTTTCGCTAATACTTCTTTTTCTTTTTCATAATCTTTATGAGTCTTTATTATTTCATTTAATAAAGTAGATTTACCTGCATTTGTATATCCTACAATTGCAACTATTGGTATATTAGATTTTAAACGTTGTACTCTTTGAGTCTCTCTAATTTTTTTAACTTCTCTAAGCTCAGCTCTAATATCCGCTGCTTTATTAAGAATATGTCTTTTATCTATTTCTAATTTTTGCTCTCCTGGTCCTCTAGCGCCTATACCCGCACCAGTTCTACTCATCTCTCCACCCATACCAGAAAGTCTAGGTAGTCTATATTTTAATTGAGCAAGTTCAACTTGAAGTTTTCCTTCTTTAGTTAAAGCCCTTTGAGCAAATATATCTAATATTAGAGTAGTTCTATCTATTACTTTTATTCCAACTACTTCTTCTATATTTCTTATATGCGCACCTGATAACTCATCGTTAAATACTACCATAGTAGCTTCTAATGAATCGCAATATGCTTTTATTTCTTCGACTTTTCCTTTTCCTACATAAAAAGCAGCATCTCTAGTTTGCTTATTTTGTATTAAACTTCCTACTACTTCTGCTCCTGCAGCTTTAGCTAATTCTTTTAGTTCTTCCATTGATTCATTTATGTCTATATCATCAATTTTTCTTGCTGTAGACGTTATATTAAGTCCTACAAGTAATGCTTTCTCTTTAATTTCTTGCACTTTAACACCTCATTTTTTTAAATTCGCTTTGAGTAATTTTCACTCACTAAATTTAAGCGCTATTTTATAGGCTTATTAATTGAAATTGCCTATAAAATTAATTTTGTCATTATTTTTTTTATTATACCACTAATGCTTATTTTTAGTATAATTATATTATTAATATAATTCCAGGGGGTAATTAATATGAGTGATAATTATAAATTTTTTAATCATAAAGATTGTGAGTATTTTCCTTGTCATAAAACTAATAAACCAGATGAATTTAACTGCTTATTTTGCTACTGCCCACTATATGCTTTAGGTAAAAATTGTGGCGGAAACTTTAGATATAGCGAAAGCGGTATAAAAGACTGCTCACAATGTTTATTACCTCATAACAAAAGTAATTATGAATATATTATGAGTAAATTCAAAGATATAGTTAAGGTAGCTTCAAATCAAGACGATAATAATAATGATTAAAAGAAAGAGAGCAGGTTACTGCTCTCTTTTTCTTTTTAATAACCTGTATATGCTATAACTTACTATACTTGATATAAATATTAAAATTATTATCATAATCCCAGCATGGAAAAAAAATGTTTCTGGGAGAATAGTTATAACAGGGTCTAAACTAGGATCAAATATCCAATAATCATTACTAAACATTAATTTATGAAAAATAACAAAGCTTTTTTCAAAGTTTATTATTATAGGTAATGATAAAATTAATGGAATACTAATCAAAGCTTTTGAAGTTATATTTAAAAATTCTATATTTTTATTTTTTATATTTATAAATATGAAAACTGCAGAAATAATAAAACACACTTTAAATATTTTATTTATATTTTGAAATATATCTCTTACTTCTTCAAAATGAATCTTACCTTCTTTAGAAGATTTTATAGTTGGCATTTCAAAATTAGTCTCATCTTTACTTAAATTATAATCTATTAGATAGTCATAGTTTAGCTTTATTTCTTCTTTAGAATATCCAGATATTTTAGGTATATCTAAATAATCAATATCAAAATAATACAGTTGTTTAAATCCTACACTAAATTGTATTATTCCCATTATAATTAATATGCTAAATGCAATTGAAAATATTAGATTTAAAATTTTTTTCATATATTTAGGCCTCTATATTTAAAGTTATTAATTATACTATTTTAGTAGTAAAGTCTTCTATATTCCATACATCATCAACTATATCTATATAAAATTCCGGTTCATGGCATACTAAAAGAACTGTTCCTTTAAATTCTCTTATTGCCTTTTTAAGCTCGTCCTTAGCTTCAACATCTAAATGGTTTGTAGGTTCGTCTAGTACTAAGAAGTTTATATTCTTAAGCATAACCTTACATAACCTAACCTTAGCTGCTTCTCCTCCACTTAAAACTCTCATTTGACTAGTTATATGTTCATTAGTAAGCCCGCATTTAGCAAGATGTTGCCTTACTTCAAAGTTTGAAAGTCCTGGGAATTCTGCCCATACTTCATCCATCGGAGTATTATAATTGTCTCTTGAACTTTCTTGTTCAAAGTACCCAAGTTCTAGATAGTCTCCAAGTTCAACATTTCCATCAAAAGGCTTAACTATACCAAGTAATGTTTTTAATAATGTAGATTTACCAACACCATTCATTCCTTTTAATGCTATTTTTTTATTTCTTTCTAATTGGAAATTAAGAGGCTTAGTTAAAGCTTCATCATATCCTAGTACTAAATCTTTAGTTTCAAATATTATTTTACTTGCTGCTCTTGCTTCTTTAAATCCAAAAGTTGGTTTTATCTTTTCCTTTGGTCTTTCTAAGATTTCCATTTTATCTAATATTTTTTGTCTACTGTTTGCCATACCACGAGTTGCCACTCTTGCTTTATTTCTAGCTACAAAGTCTTCTAATTTTTTTCTTTCTTCTATTTGTCTTTCATAAGCATTCTCTTCTTGACGTTTCTTTATATCATTAAGTCTAACAAACTCATCGTAGTTACCTTTATATCTATTTAATTCACCATTTTCTAAATGATAAATTACATTACAAGTATCATTTATAAAGTCTATATCATGAGAAACTAGTATAAAACTATTTTCATATTCTTGAAGATATCTTGTTAACCAGTTTATATGTTCTTCATCTAGGTAGTTAGTAGGCTCGTCTAATATAAGAATTGTGGGATTTTCAAGTAGTAATTTAGTAAGAAGCACTTTAGTTCTTTGCCCTCCACTTAAATCAGTTACATCTTTATCTAATCCTATTTCTCCAAGTCCTAATCCATTAGCTACTTCTTGAATTTTTGCATCTATCATATAAAAACCGCTGTTTTCAAGTATTGTTTGTATCTCAGCAGTTTCTTCTAAAAGCTTATTCATTTGATCCTCGTCAGCTTCTCCCATTTTATCGTACATAAGAATCATTTCTTGCTCTAAGTCAAACATTGGCTTAAATGCATCTCTTAATATATCTCTTATAGTATTTCCCTTACTAAGAACTGTATGTTGATCTAAATATCCAACTGTAGCTCTTGACGACCATTTTATATTACCAGCATCTGGCATAAGTTTTTTTGTTATTATATTTAAGAAACTTGATTTCCCTTCTCCATTTGCACCAACTAATGCTATATGTTCACCTTTTCTAAGTCTAAATGAAACATTTTCTAGTATAGTTCTTGCTCCGAAACCATGACTTACGTTTTCTACTACTAGCATTTTAACACCTCTTTACTAATTTTATCGTCTACATTCTATACTATAATATATTCTTTTTTAACTTAAATCAAGTATGGCTTAAATCCTCCTATTAACTTTTGTTTACAGCTTTATAAAAAAATAAAATTGGGCTATAA
>NZ_HG529404.1 GCF_000499525.1 Faecalimicrobium dakarense
AAATAAAATTGGGCTATAAAAATAAACTTTTTATAGCCCAATTTTATTTTTTAATATATTGTCTTTATACATAGAGTACGTCTCTAAAAAACATTAACATGCATCCTGCACTAGTTTTTTGAGATAAAGTAACACTATTTACTGCTGTTAGATAAAATCTAGTACTTAAACTTTCCATATTTCTGTACATATGATCTACACGAAGAGCATTGTTAGCATTATAGTCTACGTATTCCTCTATAGTATTTAAAATTATACTTCCTGATGTAGCTCTAAATCTTTTTATTTGTTGGTGATTAGATTTAACATAAACTTCAAACTGCCTATGATTATCTAATAACCTTCCCTTTGCATGTTGGGGAATAGTTAAATCTTGAATTATATGACATGCTGCACCAAAGTAAAACATCGATCTTTCATAATTTTTTATTGCAAAATACTTTAAAGCTTTATTGTAATAGCTTCTCGATACAGTTAATGCATTTTCTTCATATCCAAACTTACCTCTTTTTTGTCTAGGATTATAAAAATGATGATATGATTTAAAGTCTTGATCTGCCCAAACTAACCCTTTATTTATTTGAGGTAAATATTGTTTAAAAAATTCATATTCATTAATATATCCTTCATTTTTTAATATCTGTAAAGCATTTTGTTGTATATATATATGAACTTCACAGTTTGTTTGTATTATACTTTTTTTCAGTGGATTTACTACTTTAAAAGTTTTTGATAAAGCTGCTGCATAAGCTTTTTCTATATTTTTTTTCATTGCTCTCACCTATTTTGTCTTGAAATATTCTTCCACCCCATCAGCAATAGTCTGCATCAACTTTCTTTGATACTCTGGATTAGACATCATCTGATCTTCATTGTAATTGCTTAAAAATCCCATTTCGACTAATACTACTGGCACTTTAGACCAGTTAAATCCTGTTAAATCATCTCGTTCAAATATTCCGTTTAATTCTATTGCGTTACTTTTCATACTAGTTTTTATTAGTTCTGCACATTTACTGCTTTCTTCATATATTGAAGAAGTATATTTACTATTTTTACCTGGTATTAAAATTGATGCTCCTGTCTTTGATGAATTATCTAAGCTATCTGCATGTATTCTAACAACCATATCTGCATTTTTTTCATTAGCTAATGTTGCTCTCTCTGCGTTGCTTATATTCACATCATGAGTCTCTCTTGTCATGATTACTTCATAGCCCTTACCTTCTAATATATGTTTTAAAACTATAGATGCTTCTAAATTTAATACATATTCTGGTTTTTTTGTTGATACACCTGTAGCTCCTGATGACACTCTAGCTTTTTTTTGAGATGAACCTGGTGCTACTGATTCTGGATTAGGGTCTCCTTTTGACTGGTGGCCTGGGTCTATACATATTAAGTATTTTTTTTCTTTTACATCATTATTATCTTTTTCTTTATTATCCTTTTTAACCTCTTCACCTTGATTGACACCTTTACTAATTAGGCCTGCACTTTTATAAAAATTATTAATAGGATTTGATTGACCTATAAGTATTATTCCCATAGCAATTATTATAGTAACTAGCACCCTATACTTTTTCATTTTATATCTCCTTTCATATAGATGTTTTATTTTTCATTTACAATCGTCTATATGATATTATTTCCAATGGTTATTTTTTTATTTCATTATATAAAACTTTTATTTGTTTTTTTAATAGTATAGTTTTTATGGCTGTCATATATATTTAATATAATAATTTTTATAGGAGGTTTTATGAAAAGAATTGCTAATGCTAATAATACTAATAAAACTTCTCCTAAATCATTTCTTTGTAATTTTGGCTATGTTGATTATATAGTTTTAGCTTCAACAATATCTATAGCATTAGGTGAAGAATTAAGTTCTAATGACTTAAATGTATTAGCAAGTTTTTTTGCTGTGCTCTCTGACGAATTAGCTTTAATATCAGCAGTTGAATCTTGTCCTTCTAACAGCGATGATAGTAGTAATAATGAAAGTGGTAGTGATGATTTTACTTTTGTTCCACCTGGCGTTGCCAGAACTTCTAATAATACTGAAAAAAATAGTGCACCTAAAAAAAGAACTGTTATAAAAAAGAAGGTTATAAAAAAGAAAAGAAAAAAAGGAAAGACACTTAAAGGTAAACTTAGTTAAGTGTCTTTTTGTATTTTCAAACTTATATCTTTTATATTACAGACTTTCCATTAATCCTTATGATTATTGTTTTTAACTGTTAATTTTAAAGTAAGATATGCCTAGAATCGAATTAAAAACCACACATATTTATTTTAGTTTGTTATTTTACAATTTATATTGACTAACTTGTTTATTTATTATTGTTTTTGTAATCTACGGTTTTATTGCTTCTGTTTTCCAAGCATCAAAATTTCAATCCTGCACAACATAATATTAAATCACCGCAATACAACATTAAAGCATTGACAGAAAGCAGGTGTTTCATGAATTCTAATAATTTAAACTCAAAATATAAAAATTTAATAAAGTCAAAATTTATCTTATTTTCATCATTTTTATTTTTATTATATTTTTTCTCAAATAATTTAATTTATGCACAATCTAACCAAAAATCGGACCCAGATTATTTAATACCAATTGGTAATGTGCTTCAAATTGATGCTGAATTAAAAAATATAATAGTAAGAAATTATTTAGAGGATTCACCTTTTACTTTAGGAGATGCAATTCTTAGTATAAACAATAGTCCTATTAGTAGTTATAGTGATTTTTCTAAAATATTATCTTCTTTAGAAGGTAATGAAGATGTATCTGTACTAGTTTCTAGAGGAACTAATAAGTTAACTATTCATACTAATAAAGAACATTTAGAAAAAATTAATTTTAATAATTTATTATCTGGTTTCGCTACATTAACTTATATAAATCCAGATACTCAAGAATTTGCGGCTGTTGGACATCCTATAAGTATTGGTACTTCAAGAAAGATACCAATTAAAAATGGATGCATATCTACTACTACTGATTTAGATATTCAAAAATCATCTAAAGGTAATGTAGGATGCATAAATGCTAAAAGAAATTCTACTATTGGACAATTTACTAAAAATACTGATTTCGGTATAAAAGGTAATATTGTAGATTTTGATACATCAAACTTAAAAAAATATAAAGTGGCTGATTTAAAAGATATAAAGTTAGGTAGAGCACAATTAATATTACAAAATGATTCTTTACAGTGTGAGAAATATGATATTCAAATAATAAATGTAGAAAATCAACGTTCTGCTCAATCTAAAACTATTAAATTTAAAATTATAGATAAAGACTTGTTACTTAGAACTGGCGGAGTTGTTCAAGGTATGAGTGGTACACCTATAGTTCAAGGTAATAAAATTATTGGTGCTGTATCTCATGCAGTTGAAAATGACCCTACTCTTGGATACGGCATATTTATAAAATGGATGATCGAAGAAGAATAACAAATTATCTAATCATATAAAAATATATAAGTAGTAGATTAGCAATCTACTACTTATATATTTTTTATTATTTAGTTACATCTTTCATATCTATATTTGGTAATATGTTTGATACACCTTCTTTAGGTATGTTTACATAGCTACTCGGTACATCTCCTACTATTATTGTTTCAGATATAGGTATTTGAGCTTTTATTTCTTTAGTAGATGTTGTAAGAGGTATTACTACTTTTACTTGAGTTTTTGCTTGTAAATAAATTCTATGTCTGGTTTGATTTATACCAGATGATTCAAAATCTGTTTTAAAATCTACAGATACAGTTCCTATTGGTTCTATAGATACTTTTAATTTTGGACCATATTTTGCAAGTATTGGGCTTTTCAAAGCTGTTCCTATTGGTATGTAAGATGTTGTAGTCTTTACTTGCTTTAACTCATCTTGAATTTGTAGGGCCACATCTGATGCTATTTTATTCATCATAATTGTATTTGATTGCATCATAGTTATTTTTCCTTGAGAATCTAATTTAGTATTAATTAAATCAGAATAGTTTATTTTATCCTTTACAATCTCTCCTACTGCTTTATTTATTGATCTATTTGCAAGTTCTAATGCTTTAGTTTCCGCAAGTACCGTTATAGTCGGCCTTAAACTTGTATCTACATATATAAAACTTCCTATAAGGAAAGATAATATAAGTATAGTAGAAAATATAAAGGTTATTTTTTTAAAATCTTCTTTTTTATTTTCGCTATATTTTTTTTCAAAATAACACCCCCTACTATTTTATGTAGGTAGTTGTAAGTATTCACATATTTTTTTTATTTTAGTGAAAAATAATTGATACTATATTATATTTTAAGTATATAGATAATTTAGTCTTAAAATAACATTTATCGCATAGTATCTAAATAGACTGATTCATTATTTTAAGAGTAGTTTATAAAGTATTACATTATATTCATTTTTATCTATTGATTACAAAATTATTCATATGTGTGGTATAATATTACATTAAGTAAGGAGGTTAAAGCTTAATGAGTAATGATAACAATGAAAATAAAAATAAAATAAGAAGAAAGCAGGTTAGCTCTTCTAATAGGACTAGCCAGCCTACTAGTAAGCCATCTTCTTCTACTCGTAATACTAAGTCTAAACCTAAGTCTAAAAATAGTAAAAAGAATGATAAGTTCAAATTTTTTAGAGTTAGTGGAATAGTACTTTTAGTATTATTAGTACTTGGAGCTGCAGGTGGTACTGGATTGGTATTTGCTTCACTAAAAAATGTTCAACCAGTTACTAAAGCTCTATTAGATGAAAAAACTTACCAAACTACTAAGATCAAATACTCTAATGGTGAACTTTTATCCAATGCACCTAGTGTAAATAAAAAAGAACCCATACCATTTGATTCAATACCTCAAAGTATGAAAGATGCTGTTATTGCCATAGAGGATGAACGTTTCTATGAGCATAAGGGTGTTGATATTAAAGGTCTATTTAGATCTGTAGTAAAAACATTGACAGGTACAAAGCAAGGTGGTAGTACAATACCAATGCAGGTATCTAAAATGTTATTAACATCTAAAGAGCAAAGTCTACCTCGTAAAATAAAGGATATATACTATGCTTATGAAATGAGTAAGACTTTAAGTAAAAATGAAATACTTGAAGCTTATTTAAATAACTTCTTCGTCGGTAAAGGACTTGCTGGGGTTGAAGCTGGAGCTCGTGGTTATTTTGATAAAAAAGCCTCAGAGCTTACACTTGCAGAATCTGCATTGCTTGCTGGTTCTACTAAAAATCCATCAAGATATTCAGCTTACATGACATCTAAGTTAGATGGTAATGAAAGTAAAGAAGACGTTGAAAATAAGCTATTATTCTACGTTAATACTCCTGATGATAGCCTTGATGACCCTACTCAAGTAGAGTTAGGTATGGTTGAAAAGTTAAAATCTTGGAAACTTATACCTAATGAAGATACTTATAAACAATTAAAGTCTGGTACTATGGTTGTAAGAAAGGCTGTAAATAATCCAAAAGCTAAGCAAAGACAAGAAGTTGTTTTAAAGAAAATGCTAGAAGTTGGGTTTATAACTCAATCAGAACATGATGAAGCAGTTGCAGAGCAAATAAAAATAAAGCTTCCTAAGTCTGCTGACAAAGTTGCATCATCTGTTGAGGACCTTATTGAATACAATGTAATTGATGCTTTAGTAGCTCAAGGAAATACTAGAGATGAGGCTTATAATATGTTCTATAATGGTGGATTAGAAATAATGACTACTATAGATCCAAAAATGCAAGACACATTAGAAGAACAATATAATAATAAGAATAACTTCCCTGGACATACTGATAGCTCTAATGTTGATGGAATAGCTCAACCTCAATCATCTATGGTTATACTTGACTATAGAAATGGTCAAATAAAAGCCTTAGTTGGAGGTAGACATATAACAGGAAGAAAAACATTAAATAGAGCTACAACAGCTCAGCAACCTGGTTCAACTATAAAACCATTATCAGTTTATGCTCCAGCTATAGATTCAGGTTTGACTCAATCAACTTCTTTAAGCGATGCAAAGGGTGGTTATAAGTTCAAAAAGAATAATGAGTGGAATCCTAATACTACAACAGCTGGTAGAGGTTCTATGACTTTACGTAAAGCTTTAGCTTATTCTTCAAATACAATTGCTATAAAAACTGCTGAAATGCTAGGTGATACTTATGAAGAATCTGTTGACGTAATGATGGATTACTTAAAGAACTTTGGTATATCAACATTAGTAGATAGCAAAACTGCTGATTTAGATAAAAGTGATAGAAGATTCCCTGCATTAACACTTGGTGGTATGACACACGGTATATCTCCACTTGAAATGGCTGCTGCTTATGGTACATTAGCTAATGGTGGTGTTTATGTAGAGCCTATAGTATTTACTACTATAACAAGTTATGATGGGCAAGTAATAGTTAAAAATACTCCAGAAGAACATAAAGTTGTTGACCCTGAAGTTGCTTATGTTGTTACAGATATGCTAGCTTCGGTTATAACTGAAGGTATAGGTGGATCTGCTTCTATAGGTGGTATGCCTGTAGCTGGTAAAACAGGTACAACAAATGAAGCACTTGATGCATGGTTCGTTGGATATACACCATACTATGTAGGAGCAACTTATATAGGTGATGACGCTGGTAGAAAAGACCCTAACACGGGTAAATTTATAAAACGTACAAGTGTTAATGGTGGTAGTGGAACTGCTGCAAGACTATGGGCAAAAGTTATGCGCCCTATTCATGAGAACTTAGAGAAGGTTAAATTTAAAGAGCCTGATAATATATACTTTACAAAAATCAACTTAATAGATGGTGGTAAATCATCATATGGATCTAGTGCGGCCTTCATAAAAGGAACTTATCCTTCTAGATCGTATACGACTCAACCAACTCCTAATGATAAACCAAAGGAAGAGGAAGAACAAACTCCAACAACTCCAGAGAGTGGTGGAGGTGCAAACCCACCTGAAGGTGGTGGAAATACTAATCCTCCTGCTGAAGGTGGTGGTGGAAATACTAATCCTACACCTCCTCCTGATACTGGTGGCGGAGCTACTACTCCTCCTGCTGAAGGTGGCGGTGGAAATACTAATCCTACACCTCCTCCTGATACTGGTGGCGGAGCTACTACTCCTCCTGCTGAACCAGCACAATAAAAATTTTAATTAGTTGTTGAATATTAAAA
>NZ_HG529405.1 GCF_000499525.1 Faecalimicrobium dakarense
TTAATAGTTAGCTTTTTTAATATTTTTATAATATTTTAAGGTTTTGCCTTTGGAGTAAATACAACTGCCATTACATAACCGAAGAATATAGCTGCTGCTATTCCTCCTGCTGTTGCTATTGTTCCACCTGTAAATATACCTAAAAAGCCATCACTTTCTATAGCTTTCATTACACCTTTTGCTAGAGAATATCCAAATCCAATTATAGGTACAGTGGCTCCTGAACCACCAAAGTTTACTATTGGTTCATATATTCCTAAGAAAGTTAATATGACTCCGCTAGTTACATATGTTACCATTACGTATGGTGTTTGCATTTTGAAGTAATCCATCATAATTTGAGCTATTAAACAGATTGTACCTCCTACTAAAAATACTTTTAAATAATCCATTAGCATATTAATCACTCCTCATTAACAATTACCACTGCATGTGCAACACATGGTATTGTTTGTTTTTGTAATGTACTTGTTGGAGATAACAATGCTCCTGTTGATACTAACATGACTTTATTAAATTCTTTTTTAGCTAATTTATCATAAATATATCCTGCAAATACTGTAGCAGAACATCCACATCCACTTCCACCGCAGTGAACATCTTGTTCTTCTAAATTAAACATTTCAAGGCCACAATCTGTATATACTTTTGATATATCTATTCCTCTATCTTTTAATAAATCTTCTGTTATCTGTTTTCCTAACTTACCTAAATCTCCAGTAGCTATAATATCAAAGCTATTTGGATCATCATTTGTATCATTAAAGTAAGAATATATCGTATCTATTGCTGCTGGAGCCATTGCTGCTCCCATATTATTTCCATCATCAATTCCTTTGTCTATTACTTTTCCTACTGTAACGTATTTTATTTTAGGTCCATCTCCATTTGGAGCAATAAGTACACTTCCTGCTCCTGTTACTGTCCACTGAGATGTCATTGGCTTTTGATTTCCTAATTCTAGAGGGAATCTAAACTGTCTTTCTGCCGTGCAATAATGACTAGATGTTCCAGATAAACTTAAATCAGCAAATCCTCCATCTACAATCATTGCACTTAGACACATTCCTTCTGCCATAGTTGAGCAAGCTCCATATATTCCAAAGAATGGTATCGATAGTTCTCTTGCTGCAAATGATGCTGGTAATAATTGATTTATTAAATCTCCACCAAACATATAATTTACATCAGTTAGTTTTTTACCAGCTTTTTTTACTGCTTTTTCCATAGCAGTCTCTACCATCTTACTTTCAGCAAGTTCCCATGATTTTTCACCATATAAATCATCTGTTAATACTAAATCAAAATAATCTTTAAGAGGACCTTCACCTTCTTTAGGTCCTACAACAGATGCTGCTGATATTATGGTTGGTTTGTTTTGCATTTTAACAGTTCTTTGACCTATTCTTTTGTTTTTCACATTCTCATCTCCTTATTTTACAAGATTAAAGACATAGTATATAAAGCCACATATAATAGATGACCCTATTCCATATACTAATACTGGCCCTGCTATTTTAAATAGGTTTGCTCCAACACCCATTACATAACCTTCTCTTTTATATTCCATTGCTGGAGATACTATTGAGTTTGCAAATCCAGTTATAGGAATTATAGAACCTGCTCCAGCTCTTTTACCTAAAAGATCATATACCCCAAGTCCTGTAAGCAATGCTCCTATAAAAATCAATGTAATTGAAGTTGCATTTGCTGCTGTTAATTTATCTAGCTGTGTGAACTTCATGTACAAGTCATTAATACCTTGACCTATCATACAAATTATTCCACCTACAATAAATGCCCATATATAATTTTTTAAATATTTAGGCTTCGGGCTTATTTCGTCTACATACTTTTTGTAATCTTTATCCATTCTTATAAACCTCCTCTAACTATTGTCCATCCTACAAATGAACCTATTACCTTTCCAATTAGTAAGCATATTATTACATATTTTAAATACATAGTAGGTACTTTTAGTCTTCTAGATATTGTTGGAATATAATCTAATACTTCTGTAAGACCTGAAGATAAAAATCCTATAAAAATTCCATATGCTAGTCCAAATATTATTGCTCCCATCCATCCTATATTTATATAAATTTTTTGGATGGATATTAAACTTCCTAGTAAAGTCCCTACTACAAGTATTCCTTCATATAAGCTCATATATTCCTTCGTTTTACTAACTTGTGCCATTCTAGGTATAATTCCTATTAATATCAGTATTCCTACAACTCCTGCCCCAACCATCATTCCACATGATAACCCATATATAACTAAAAATAACTTCAAATTATTTAATCATTACCTTTTTCTAAGTTCATTTTCAATATCCTTATTTAAAGAAACCATCTTTAAATCTAATGGACTAGGTTCAAGTTTTGAGTATGTAGGAATAAATTTATTAAAAAATAAAGCTACTCCAATTCCAATACCTATAGAATATGGTATTTGAAAATATTGTAAATATTTTTTCCCATCTTTCGTTATTGAATCTACCATCATAAATTGAGAGTATTCCATATTTACGTCGGCATGGAAATTCATTATTCCCATTATTGATCCCATAAGAACTATTATGGATACAATAAAAACTCTTATATACTTTGTTCTATCTTTTTTACCTTCATCAAAAAATATTACAACGTCATCAGTTTTTAAAAAACTAATGTGAACCTGTGGGAATTTCTCTTTAATTATTTGAATTACTTCACCTAAATGTATGACATCGTAGTTAGATTTCTGAGCTGTATAATTTTTAATACAAATATCACCCAAATAATCTTTTTCACTTTGAGGATAAATATCATAGATATCTTTTAAATAAATTTTTTTCTTACTTATTTTAAAAGGTTTTATCTTCTTGGGTATTAAGTAAATATCTTCCATATTTATTACCTCCTTCTTTTTTTATTATTTGTCTTATACAAAAAAATAAACCCCTAATTTATGTAAATTTATATTACATATTATTAGAGGTTTAATTATATTTAGCTAATATATGATTTTAACTTTGATAATACTTTCTTTTCTATTCTAGATACTTGTACTTGAGATATTTTTAAAAGTTCACCTATTTCACTTTGTGTTCTATCTTCAAAGTATCTAAGCATAATTATTTGTCTTTCTCTTTTATCTAATTTCCCTAGTATTTCTTTTATTAATAAATTATCTACAACTTTTTCTTCTTCATTTTCACCTTTTTGGCTTATCTTATCTATTAAGCATATTGGAGATCCTTCTTCTTCATGAATAACCCCGTGTAAATACTCAACAGAAGAATTTGATTCCATTGCCATTACTAAATCTTCTTTTTCTACGTCTAATTCTTTAGCTATTTCTTCGATACTAGGTTCTCTACCTAATTTTTTAGTTAGCATTTCACTTGTAGTTTTAGCTTTTATTGCTATTTGTTTAAGAGACCTAGATACTTTTACCATACCATCATCTCTTAAATATCTTTTTATTTCACCTAAAATCATTGGCACTGCATAAGTTGAAAATTTAACATTAAATTTTGGATCAAATTTATATATTGCTTTTATCAAACCTATAGAGCCCAATTGGAATAGGTCATCTCTATCATATCCTATATTTAGAAATTTAGTTACAACACTTCTAACTAGTCCTAAGTTATTTTCTATTAAAACTTCTTTAGCCTCTTCATCTCCTTGTTGTACTCTATCTATTAAATCTAGTGTCTCTTCATGGCTAAGCAATACTCTTTTTTCTTTACTTGCAGTTATCCCCATAATAAAACCTCTATTCTTTTTGGACTTTATTTAGGTAAGTTTATTTTTTTTGTCATTACAATTTTTGTTCCATCATTTTTAATAGAACTTACCTCTACACCATCCATAAAACTTTCCATAACGGTAAATCCCATACCTGATCTTTCAAGTTCCGGTTTTGATGTATAAAGTGGTTGCATAGCCATTTGAACGTCTTCCATACCATGTCCTCTATCTTCTACTACAACTTTAATTGTATTATCTTTTATTTCACATCTAAGATATACAAATTTAGATTCATCTTCATCATATCCATGTATAATAGAATTTGTAACAGCTTCTGATACTGCAGTTTTTATATCTGCTAACTCATCTAATGTTGGATCTAACTTTGCTGCAAAAGATGCAACTATAACCCTTGCTAAGCTTTCATTTTCAGATTTGGCAGAAAACTTTACTTCCATAACATTACTCATAATATATTCCCCCTTACAAAGAACTTACTACTTCTTCATATGTATCGTAAACGCCTATTATCTTGTTCATACCAGATAAATTAAATATTTTCTTTATTCTATCATTTGCGTTCACTACTGTTACTCTTCCACCTTCGCTGGAAATCTTTTTATATCGTCCTATAATTACACCTATACCAGAAGAATCCATAAAGTTAATATTCTTAAAGTTAAATATTATATTTTTAATAGATTTCGAAATTAGTATATCATCAATCTCATCTCTAACCTCATTGGCTATATGGTGATCTAGTTCTGTAGCCATAAACTCTATGATTAGGTTTTTTTGGTCTAAAGAATATTTTATCATTAAGCTACCCCCTTACTATCTACAAAAGTATTAACTTCTTATAAATTCTATAATCTAATCTCTTATCCTTCAAAGAAATACCACTACTTTTGTTTTATTATGTCTATGAAAGTTTCATTATACGTTACTTGCCCACCCATATCTGATATTTCACTATCAGTTATATAGTTTGGATTTCCATGTTTTTTCCACCATCCAACATACATTACAGCTACATAATCACATACACTATTATCTATATTTATTTCTGTCTCTATGGTAACATTTTTATTTTTAAGTCTTACAACCTCTTTATTTTCTATATTCATCTTTATTGCCATATTTTCATTAATATATGCTTTAGATATTCCATCTTTATCCATATAATGTTGACTAAATAGTGTATCTCTATGATGATTAGTTAATAACCTAAATCTATTTTGCTTTGAGTTACTTTTATAAATAGGTATTGGACTTAACCCATCCTTTTCTGCTTCTTTTGAATATAATTCAAACTTTTTAGAAGGTGTATTAAATATTTTATTTTCCCAAGCTATATCTTTTTGTATTGTAAAATACGTATCTCTAATTTTTTCTAAACTTATATCTTTATCAATTTTTCTAAGAGGTTTTATTGCTTCATTTAGATATTCGTATTTAGATACATAAGGATAGTCTTTTATATTCATTATTTTAGCTAGTTCCATAAAAAAATAATACTCATCCATTAATTTATTCTTTGGCTCGACTGCTTTTTCATTATAAGTTATATACGGATTAGTCATTGAACTATATAATATATCTTCACTTTCTAAAGTATTTGTGCAAGGTATAAATAAGTCGCACTTAGAAGCCGTATCTGTCATAAACATATCAAAGCAAACTTTAAAATCAATTTTAGAAAATGAATCTTCTAGTTTTTCTAAATTAGGTAGTTGATTTAACAAATTACTTTTTGTTATAATTGCCATTTTTATTGGTGTATTATTTTCATTAAAAGAATCATTTATAAATTCATTTATTTTACTCGTATAAAATTCCCTATTTTCACCAAAACTTTCACTTTCATACGGATCTGTATTTATATATCCAGAGTAAACTTTATTTGCATAATTTACTCCTCCTCCACTAAATCCAATTTGTCCAGTAATGGCACCTAATGAATCTATTAATCTTATTGTATTTCCTCCATTTTTATATTTTTGCATACCATATCCCAAACATATCGTTGAATATTTTTGAGTATATAATTTTACTAATTCTTTAATTTGATCTATTTTTAACCCACACTCATTTAAAAGATAATTTAAATCTAATTCTTCAATGTAACTTTTATATTCTTCAAATCCTAATACATATGAATTTATATACTCCCTATCGTATAATTTTTCATCTATTATGATTTGGCTCATTGCTGCTGCTAAAGCTCCATCACTACCTGGATTTATTCTTATGTAAATATCTGCAATTTTGGCAGTTTGTGTATATATAGGATCTATAACTACTATCTTAGCTCCTTTTTCTTTAGCTTTTTTTATAATTTTCATAGTATGTATAGTTGTATAAGCTGGATTTTTACCCCAAATAAATATGTTCTTACTATTAAACATATCTTCTAAAGAATGACTTCTTGCCACCCCCAAATCATATTTTTGAGCCTTAATTCCTGCACTCCAGCAAGGTCCACCTTTTGACTTTGATACTCCTCCATAAAAGTTAGTGAATATATCTCCTATATCTTTAAGTAAAGATCCACTTCCATATTGAGTATAGTAAAGAACAGATTTCGAAGTATAAATCTCTTTATAATAACTTAATTTTTGTGCCATTATTTGTATAGCTTCATCAAAGCTAATTTCTACCCATTTACCTTTAACCTTAAGCAAAGGTGTAGTTATCCTCTCTTTATGATTTAATCTATCTAAATGAGCTCTTCCTTTATTACATATAAAGCCTTTTGTATAAGGATGATTTTTATCCCCTTCGATTTTAATAACCTTACCATTTTCTACATATACATTAAACTTACATGCATCAAAACAATCTAGTGTACATCCATGACTTAATATCTCCATATACTACCTCCATTTGTCATAATCTTTTAATATATAAAATAATATCATAAATAGTTACTAAATATATGTTTGTAAAATAAAAGAAGGTATGATTATAATCATACCTTCTAAAATAACTATTTTTTTCTTCTATTAGCTTGTTCTATGTTGATTTTGTTACCTTTGATTTTTATATCTTTCATCTTTTCTAATACTTTCTTAGCATTTTCCTTAGGAACTTCTACGAAAGTATATTTATCATATATATCTATTGTTCCAACTAATTTACCTGGTATTCCAGCTTCTCCAGCTATAGAACCTACTATGTCTTTAGCTTGAACTCTTTGATTTCTACCTACATTTATAAATAGTCTAACCATTCCTTCTTGAGCACCTGTTGTTCCTCTACGTTCTCTACGGTCACCACGATCTCCACGTTCTCTACGATCTCTTGGTTTTTCTTCAACTATTTCTTGCTTCTCTTCACCTAAAGCTAATTTTAAAAGTGCAGCAGCTACATCCACTGTACTAAAATCAGATTCAGAATCTGCACAGAAACCTTCTATCCATTGTAATTGCTTAGTTAAGTGTCCTGCTTCTATAACTTCTTTAACTTGATTAAAGAATGCATTAACTTTCTTTTCTTCAACGTCTGCTATTGAAGGTATATCATGTTTAACTAATTTAGTCTTAGTGTATCTTTCTATATCTCTCATTTTTCTCATATCTTTACCGAATACGAAAGTAAATGATATACCATTTCTTCCAGCTCTACCAGTTCTACCGATTCTGTGTACATAGTACTCTTCATCTTGTGGTAAATCATAGTTAAATACAGCTTCAACATCATCAACATCTATACCTCTAGCTGCAACGTCTGTAGCTACTAATATATCAATTGTTCCACTTCTAAATTTATCCATAACTATATCTCTTTGAGTTTGCTTTAAGTCCCCGTGTAACGCATCTGCAAAGTATCCTCTAGCTTGTAAATCACTTACTAATTCATCTGCTCCTCTTTTAGTGTTTGTGAAAACAACAGATAACTTAGGGTTGTATACATCTACTAGTCTACATAGTACTTCTAACTTATTAGAAGATCTAGTTTCTATATAATATTGCTTTATATTTGGAACTGTAAGTTCTTTTCTAACAACCTTTATATGTTCTGGATCTTTTTGATATTTCTTAGTTAATTCTAATATTCCCTTTGGCATAGTAGCTGAGAAGAAAGTAGTTTGTCTATCTTCTGGAGTCTTGCTTAGAATCATCTCTATGTCTTCTCTGAACCCCATATCTAACATTTCATCTGCTTCATCTAACATAACCATTTTTACATTATCTAATTTTAATGTTTTACGATTTATATGGTCTATAACACGCCCTGGAGTACCTATAACTACTTGAACTCCACTCTTTAATGATTTTATTTGTCTATCTATTGGCTGCCCACCATAAACAGGTAAAGTTTTTACTCCGTGCATGTATTTACCTATTTTTCTTATTTCAGAAGAAACTTGTATTGCAAGTTCTCTAGTTGGACAAAGTACTACTGCTTGTAAGCTTTTGTCATCTGGATTAACCATCTCTAATAATGGTATACTGAAAGCTGCTGTTTTTCCCGTTCCTGTTTGAGCTTGTCCTATAACATCCTTACCTGATAATATTACAGGTATAGATTGTGCTTGTATCGGAGATGGTTCTTCAAACCCCATCTCTATTACAGCTCTTTTTATATCGTCGTTTATTTGTAAATCTTCAAATTTTATTGTGTTCATATATTACTTCCTTTCCGTAATCAATTTATCTTAACCTACCCATTATATATTTATTTTAGATAATATGCAATTAGTATTTTGTCCCTTATATAGGTATAGTATTCACGACGATATAAACTTATCTTTTGCTTATATGTTTAAATGTATATAGAATATAATGTAATTATATATGTAAAATATGTAGCTAGCATTATCAATCCTTGCCATCTGTATAGCTTATGCTTTTTAATAGTAGGCAATATTAATGTAAGAAGTAGTAATATCATAAACGGAAAATCTAATGTAACAGTTTGTGATAATATAGGTATATTATTTGGTATAGCTGATATTCCTATAACTGATACTATATTCAATATGTTTGCTCCTAATATATTACCTACTGATATTGCATGATGTTTTTTCCTTATAGCTGTAATAGATGAAACTAATTCTGGTAATGATGTTCCTAGTGCTATGACTGTTAAACTTATAACAGATTGTGGTATTCCTATAAATTCAGCTATTATTACTCCGTTGTCTACAAGTAATCTTGATCCTACAATCATCATTATAAGACCTGATACAAAGAATATTCCTATTTTTAAACATTCTGCTAAACTAGTTTTTGGTTTAGCCTTTCTAGAGTTCATATTTTCATTAGCAACACTTTGATAATTAGTGTACATATATATTAGTAGTATTGTTAATAGTAATATTGAATCCATTTTTGTAATCTTTCCGTCTAAACCTAAAAGTACTAGAGCTATGACAGATATTAAAAGTAGTATTGATTTTGAAACAAACATATTCTTATCTACTTTAAATGGGCTTATAAGTGCTACTAGTCCTAAAACTAAGCCTGTATTACATATTATAGAACCTACTGCATTGCCTAAACTCATAGTCGCATGTCCATCTATTGAGGCAAATAATGAAACAGTCATCTCCGGAAGCGTAGTAGCAAAACTTACTATAGTAGCCCCCAATATCAATTCTGATATATTGGTTTTTTTACCAATTTCAACAGTACAATTTATAAATATGTCTGCTCCTTTAGTAATTAGTATAAAACCAATTAAAAATAGTAATACTATAATGAACATAAAAATCATCCCCCTCCTATATATATAAATATTCATTTTTTATACATATATGATAGAGAGTTTAGGTAGTATATTCATTTTTAATATTTGTAATATTTTCTTGTTTAAGACTTTAAATTCACGGGTATATATTTAATAGAGAAGGGAAGAGCAATAAAAGTTTTCCCCCATAAAACAACAAAATCATACATAAATATTGTATACAAAATACTAATTCTGTGTTATGATTATATTGTTTAAAAAATATCTAGCTAGATTTTAAAAATATAAAAATTAACTTTTACAAATTTAAAACCTGATTTAATTTAAGGAGGCTATCAATATGAATGCATGGCAAGGATTCAAAGAAGGTAGATGGACTAAGGAAATAGACGTTAGAGGGTTCATCCAATCAAACTACACTCCATATGAAGGAGATGACTCTTTCTTAGCTGGAGCTACAGAAAATACTAAAAAGTTATGGGACGAAGCAATGGTTCTTTTCAAAAAGGAAAGAGACAATGGTGGAACTTTAGACGTTGATACTAAAACTGTATCTATGATAAATGCTTACGCTCCTGGATATATAAATAAAGAATTAGAAACTATAGTTGGTGTTCAAACTGACGCTCCTTTAAAAAGAGCTGTTATGCCATTTGGTGGTATAAAAATGGTTGAAAACTCTTGTAAAGCTTACGGATACGAATGTGATCCAGAAATAAGTGAAATATTCACTAAATATAGAAAAACTCATAATCAAGGTGTATTCGATGCTTACACTGCTGAAATGAGAGCTGTTAGAAAATCTGGTATAGTAACAGGACTTCCAGATGCTTACGGTAGAGGTAGAATAATAGGAGACTACAGAAGAGTTGCTCTTTATGGAGTTGATAAATTAATAGAAGATAAAAATAGTCAAAAAGATTCTTTAGATGTTTCTACTATGGATGAAGCTGTTATAAGATTAAGAGAAGAAATATCTGATCAAATAAAAGCTTTAAACGAATTAAAGAAAATGGCTGCTACTTACGGATTTGATATATCTAAGCCAGCTACTAACGCTAAAGAAGCTGTTCAATGGTTATACTTCGGATACTTAGGAGCTATAAAAGATCAAAACGGAGCTGCTATGTCTATAGGTAGAACTTCTACTTTCTTAGATATATACTTCGAAAGAGATTTAGCTGCTGGTACTTTAACTGAAGAAGAAGCTCAAGAAATAATGGACCACTTCGTTATGAAGTTAAGAATGGTTAAATTCTTAAGAACTCCTGAATACAATGATTTATTCTCTGGAGACCCAACTTGGGTAACTGAATCAATCGGTGGTATGGGTATAGATGGTAGAACATTAGTAACTAAAAACTCATTCAGAGTTTTAAATACTCTTTACACTCTAGGACCATCACCAGAACCAAACTTAACAGTATTATGGTCAAACCACTTCCCTCAAGGATTCAAAGATTTCTGTTCTAAAGTATCTATAGATACAAGTTCAGTTCAATACGAAAATGATGATTTAATGAGACCATACTGGGGAGATGACTACGGTATAGCTTGTTGTGTATCTGCAATGAAGATAGGTAAGCAAATGCAATTCTTCGGAGCTAGAGTAAACTTAGCTAAAACTTTATTATACGCTATAAACGGTGGAGTTGATGAAAAATCATTAGCTCAAGTTGGACCAAGATTTGAACCAATAACTTCAGAATACTTAGACTACGATGAAGTTATGGCTAAATTCGAACCATTTACTGATTGGTTAGCTAACCTTTATGTAAATACATTAAACGTAATCCACTACATGCATGATAAGTATTCTTATGAAGCATTAGAAATGGCTTTACATGATAGAGACGTATTCAGAACTATGGCTTGTGGTATAGCTGGTTTATCAGTTTGTGCTGACTCATTATCTGCTATAAAACATGCTAAAGTTAAAACTATAAGAAATGAACAAGGAATAGCAGTTGACTTCGAAATCGAAGGAGAATATCCACAATACGGAAACAACGATGATAGAGTTGACCAAATAGCTTGTGACTTAGTAGAAAACTTCATGAACAAAATAAGAAAGAACAAGACTTATAGAGATTCTTACCATACTCAATCTATATTAACAATAACTTCAAACGTTGTTTACGGTAAGAAAACTGGTAATACTCCTGACGGAAGAAGAGCTGGTCAACCATTTGCTCCAGGTGCTAACCCAATGCACGGTAGAGATCACAGTGGTGCTTTAGCTTCATTATCATCAGTTGCTAAATTACCATACGAACATGCTCAAGATGGTATATCTAATACTTTCTCTATAGTACCAGGTGCTTTAGGAAAAGATATGGCAGAAAGAGTAACTAACCTATCAGCAATGATGGACGGATACTTCGGAGACGGAGCTCATCACTTAAACGTTAACGTATTTGATAGAGCTACTTTAGAAGATGCTATGGAACATCCAGAGCAATATCCACAATTAACAATAAGAGTTTCAGGATATGCTGTTAACTTCATAAAATTAACAAGAGAACAACAATTAGACGTTATAAACAGAACATTCCACGGAAAAATGGCTTAATTTATAACAACTAAACTTTAAACCGGACAATTTAACAATCAATTAATCAAAGTATAAATATTTTTAAGGGTGTAAGTCTCATCAACTTACACCCTATTTTTTATATAATTATATACTTCTCCTCCACTATTCTATTTTTTACCATTTACTAATATTGATTTTTTTGTTTAAAACCCTACTTTTTGGGTATATAGTATAATATTAGAAGATAATTATTATATAGACCTGTAGACTTTATGTGTTAATTATCATATAATTTAATTAAAGATGATTTTTGTATACAATATATTTTATTATATATTTAATAAATAATAAAAAACAACTTATGAGGTGAACGATATGGTTAAAGGAAGAATTCATTCTATAGAAACATTTGGGACAGTTGATGGACCTGGAATTAGATATATATTATTTTTACAAGGATGTCCATTAAGATGTAAGTATTGTCATAATAGAGATACGTGGGATGCAAAGGGTGGTAAAGAGTATACAACTGATGAAATAATAGCAGAGGCTAAAAAATACTCTTCTTATATGAAGTTCTCTGGTGGAGGTATAACAGCATCAGGCGGTGAAGCAACTTTACAACCTGAATTTTTAACAGAGTTATTTGCTAAAGCTAAGAAAAATAATATACACACTTGTTTAGACACATCAGGTTTTGTAAATATAGAGACTGTAGATCCTATACTTGACAATACAGATCTTGTTTTACTTGACTTAAAACATATGGTTGAAGAAGAATCTAAAAGCTTAACTGGTGTAGGAATTGAAAAATCTCTTAAGTTAGCTAAGCATTTAGACGAAAGAAATATCCCTGTTTGGATAAGACACGTTCTTGTTCCTGGAATTACAGACACTAAAGAAAATTTAGAGGCTTTAGGTAAGTTTGTAGCTACTCTTAATAATGTTGACAGATTTGAATTATTACCTTACCATACTATGGGCGTTCATAAGTGGGAAAGCATGGGCATAGATTACGAATTAAAAGATGTAGAAAATGCTACTAGTGAAGATATAGCTAAAGCTACTGAAATAGTTGAACAATTTGGAGCTAAAGTATTTAAAAAAGATTAGTAAAAAAAGATGGC
>NZ_HG529406.1 GCF_000499525.1 Faecalimicrobium dakarense
TTTTTTATATATTATTAAAATTCTATATCTTCTACTTCTACATTAGCTATTGCATCTTCTATTAATTTTTCAACATCTAATGCACTTTCTGATTTTTCTATTCTCTCTAATCTAGGTTTAGTTACTGGTTTCTTTGGCGAAAATACTGTACAGCAATCTTCTTCTGGTAATATTGATGTTTCGAATGTACCTATTTTTTGTGCTATTTCTATTATCTCTGTCTTGTCCATTGCTATTAATGGTCTAAATACTGGTATGCTTACAGCTGCATTAGTACAAGTTAATCCTTGTATTGTTTGAGATGCAACTTGTCCTATACTTTCTCCTGTAACTAAAGCCTCACAATGTCTCTTATCTGCTAATCTCTGTGCTATTTGCATCATGAATCTTCTAGATATTATAGTCATTTCTTCTTCTTTACATTTAAGACCTATCTCTTTTTGTATTTCTAACATATTAACTTTATGAAGTCTTACTCTTCCACAGTATTTTGCTAGTATTTGAGCTAAATCTCTAACCTTCTCTTGTGATTTTTCACTTGTAAATGGATAGCTATGGAAGTGTACACATTCTAACTCCATACCTCTTTTAGCAACCATCCAAGATGCAACTGGAGAGTCTATACCACCTGATAAAAGCGACATCGCTCTACCATTAGTTCCAAGTGGTAATCCACCGTAACCTGCCACAGTATCACTGTATACCATAACATGATTTTCTCTTAATTCACATTTTATTTTTATTTCCGGATTTCTAACATCTACCGCTATTCTATCCTTTACTTCAGATACTAAATATCCACCTATATCTAAGCTCATTTGTTGAGAAGTTAATTCAAATGACTTATCTCCTCTTCTTGACTCAACTTTAAAACTTTTATATCCTTGTTCTATCTTTTCCTCTAACATCTTTAATGCTAGTTCCTTTAAGTTCTGGTAGCTTTTTTCTCCTCTTACAGCAGGACATACTCCAACTATACCAAATACTTGTCTTACTTCTTCTATAACTTCTTCATAGTCATAATCTTCTAAGTCTACATATATTCTTCCATACTCTTTATAAACATTAAAGTTTCCTATTGGCTTTAACATATTTTTTATATTCTTTATAAGCTTATTTTCAAATAAGTATCTATTCTTTCCCTTTACACCTATTTCTCCGTACTTAACTATTAATATATTGTACAATACTATCACCTCTTAATTTTTATCGTCTTCTTATTATCATTCTTAAGTCACTTACTGATTCTTTCACCACTTTTATAGTTTCTAATATCTCTTCTTCATTATTCATATCACTTAAACTAAATCTTATAGCTCCCTCAATCTCATCAGGATTAAGTTTTATTGCATTTAACACATGACTTCCTTTTTTCTTAGATGAACACGCTGAACCTGTAGATACATATATTCCTTTTTGTTCTAAATAATGAAGTAATACTTCTCCTTTAATTCCTCTAAAAGAAACATTTAGTATGTGGCATACTCCATCATCACTAGAGTTTATCTTTATATCATCTATATTTTCTAATAGACCTCCTTTAAGAATATTTTTTAGATTAGCTATTTTCTCTATATTCTCATCTAAATCTTTATTTGTTATCTTTATAGCTTCTCCTAATCCATATATACCAGGAACATTTTCTGTACCTGATCTTATTCCTATTTCTTGTCCTCCTCCTGTTAAAAGAGGTTTTAATCTATTATTTTCTTTAATGTACATAAATCCTATACCCTTAGGTCCATGTAATTTATGCCCGCTTATACTCATAAAATCTATATTATATCTTGATGGCTTAAAATTAATCTTCCCATAAGATTGTACAGCATCTACATGTAAATATACTTTATCATTTAACGTTTTTAGATGCTTACCTACTTCTTGTATAGGTTGAATAGCACCTATTTCATTATTTACATGCATCATAGTTACTAAAGATGTTGTTGGTTTTAATGATTTTTTAAATTCTTCAATATCTATTATTCCTTTTTCATTAACATCTAAGTATGTCACTTCAAAACCTTCACTTTCTAAGTCTTTAAGTGTATCTAAAACAGATGGATGCTCTATTTTTGTAGATATTATATGATTTTTTCTTTTCTTGTATAGATTAGCAACACCTCTAATTATAGTATTGTTAGATTCTGTTCCACCAGATGTAAAGTATATCTCTTTATCTTTTGCCGAAATAGATCTTGCTATATCTTGTCTTATGGATTTTATATTTTTTTCAACTTCTATACCTTTTCTATGTAAAGAAGATGGATTCGCATAATCCGTACTAAGTGCATAAATCATTTTTTCAACTACTTCTTTATATGGTTTAGTTGTCGCACTATTATCTAAGTATATCTCCATATACTACACCAACTTTCTATTATTGATATATATTATTTATTTTTACCGAATTTATATTTTACGTACTAAAATGATAAAAGTTTTACATAAATCAAATTTCAATTATTTCTTTTCCTTTATTGTATATTATGCACTTTATTTAAAATTCATATCTTTATATTATACCATTAAATTTTATATATTTTAATATTTAATACCTTAATGGATTAAAATATGTTGTGTTAATTTATAATAATTATCCATTTAAATGTTTTTATTTATATAAATTGTTTTTTATTAATATATTTTGTAAATTTTTATGTTTTTTGTGGAAAATTATTGATTAAGCTGTCGAATTTTGATATTATTTAATTAAGGTTATCCCCCTGATAACCTTAGTAAAATCTCTATTCACAATACCCCATTTAATGAATACTAAGTATTCATTAGCCTACTTTCAATCGGAAAAGAAGTAGGTTTTATTTTTTTGTTTTTTATTCGATAAAAATTTTTTTTTGAAAAACTATTGATTTTTCTGTCGAATTTTGTTATTATAAATACATGGTTATCCCCCTGATAACCTTAATTAAAATCTCTATTCCCAATACCCCT
>NZ_HG529407.1 GCF_000499525.1 Faecalimicrobium dakarense
TTTTTTAATTTTATCCAATAGACCTATATAGGTTTTTTTTGATATAATTTATTTATTATATATTAAAATGGTAGGAGGATACTATTATGGCTAAAAAGAAAGTTGCTATAGTTTTTACTGGTGGTACTATATCTATGACTGTAGATGAAAAAGTGGGTGCTGCTATACCAACTCTATCTGGTGAGCAAATAATGTCTATGGTTACTAACATAGATAAAGTTGCAGATGTTGAAGTTCTTAATTTTGATGAAATACCTGGACCTCACATAACTCCAGAGAGAATGATGGAATTAAAAGATTATGTAAATAATTTACTTATAAGAGAAGATATATCTGGTGTAGTAATTACACATGGTACAGATAGTTTGGAAGAAACTGCTTACTTCCTAGACCTAACTATTACTAGTATAAAACCGGTTATAGTTACTGGTGCTATGAGAAGTAGTTCTGAACTTGGTTATGACGGTCCTAGTAACTTATCAGCTGCAGTTTGTACTGCTATATCTAAGGAAGCTGTTGGAAAAGGAGTTCTTATTGTTTTAAACAATGAAGTTATGCTTGCTTCTGAAGCTACTAAAACTAGCACTTTATCATTAAATACATTCCAATCTATTGGGTCTGGTCCTTTAGGTATAATCGATTGTAATGAGCTTGTTTTATATAAAAATGTATCTGATAGAACTATAATAGACACAGACAGTGTTGAATCTAAAGTTGCATTATTTAAATCTGGTGTAGGAATGGATGAAGAATTTATAAAATTTGCTACTGATAGTGGATATAAAGGAATTATAATCGAAGCTATGGGTAGAGGAAACATTCCTCCTAAAATGTACGAGGGCGTTAAATACGCTAGAGAAAATAACGTACCTGTTGTTATAGTATCTAGATGCCACTCTGGTAGAGTGTTTGATAGTTATGGATACTTAGGTTCTGGAAAAGACTTAAGAAATCTTGGATGCATATTCGGTGGAGATCTTCCAGGTCAAAAGGCTAGAATAAAGTTAATGTTAGCACTTGGAAAAACTAACGATTTAAATGAAATAAAAGACTTCTTCGAAAAAGGAATATATTACTAAAATTCAAAAGGCTTATCTTAAAATGTTTTTTAAGATAAGCCTTCTTCTATATTTTCCATATCATATTTTTAGTTAAGCATAGTTTGTAATCAAATGTTCTTTCTCCATCACTAAACTTTGCTTTAATAAGATTATTCTCTTTTTGTACTACCGTGCCTTCTTTAAATCTCTTGTGATAGATTTTATCTCCTATTGTTATATTATCCATCTCTTCTTTTGTTGGAGCCTTTATATCGTCAATAAATCTCGATTTTGATACTTTCTTTCCATACTTATTTACAGGTGAGCTTATATATAGATTTTCTTCTGCTCTTGTTATTGCTACATACATAAGTCTTCTCTCTTCTTCAATTTGCTCTGCTTTCTTTTTATCATCATCTAAGTCATACGATTTTTCATGAGGTATAGTTCCCTCATTAGCTCCTATTATATAAACATTTTTAAATTCTAGCCCTTTAGCACTATGCATCGTTGTAAATATAACACCATCCGTATTTTTATTATGCTTATTATCAACTAATTCACTTTTTACTCTTTCTATATGGTCTAGATATTCCTCTATAGTTTTAAAGTTTGTTGCAGAACTTTCTAATTCATTTAATATCTCTACTAATCCATTAGCTTTAATTTTCCTATTTGTACAGTAGTCTAATATATATCTATCATAATCTAAACTTGTCCTAATATAAGATATAGCATTTTTAGGATTTAAAGTTTTTAGATAGCTTAAATCAATTTCTAAATCATTTATCGTTTTTATTTGATTTGGCTTTAGTTCACATTTATTTATAAGTGAATTTATAAAGTCTTTCTCATCTTTTATCATATTTATACTGTCTCTTGATATATACCTAAATGGCTTGTTTATAATTCTAACCCAATCTTTATTAGAGTTAGGGTTTAGACCTATTCTTAAATAAGCTAGTATATCTTGAGATGCCCAGTGGTCATATATAGTGACTATTGCATCTTTTACAACAAAAGGTATTCTCATATCCATAAAAACATCTACCAATGCTCTTGATTGTATGTTAGTTCTATATATAACAGCAAAATCAGTATATTCAACATAATCTTTTTTTACTTCTTCTAATATATCTTTACCAATAAAAACAGCTTCTTCTTCTGAATCATCTGGCGAAATATAGTTTACTCTAGCTCCCAAACCTTGGTTGCATTTAATTACTTTTTCATATCTATTTTCATTTTTTTCTATAAGTCTATTAGCTACGTTTATAATTTCATCTTTTGATCTATAGTTTATATCTAAAAGTACCTTTTTTGTGTTTTTAAAATACTCTTCAAATTGTAGTAAGAAATCAGGTCTAGCTCCTCTAAATCCATATATACTTTGATCTTCATCCCCTACTACAAATATATTATCATTAGGATTTGATATTAATTTAAGTACTTCAAATTGAACTCTGTTTATGTCTTGAAACTCATCTACTAAAATATATCTATATACATTTCTTACCATATCTAGTGCAGATTTATTATTTTGTAGCAAATGATATGTTTTTATTAACATATCATCAAAATCTATTTTATTTATTTGATCTTTATGTTCTTCATATAAATTATAGGCTTTTATAAATTCATCACTACTTAGTAATTCTGATTTAAAATCTACTTTATCCATAAGTTCATTTTTTACATATGATATTTCATTTATAACTTGTCCTACAACTTCGTCATCTTCTCCATTTTCTACTTCTAAGCTTTTTAAAATTCCTTTTATAGCAAGCCTCTTCATTTTTTCATCAAGTATACTTTCAAGATTATATTTTTCAAAATATCTTAGTATCCTAAAAAATACTGAATGAAAAGTACCATATGTAACTTTATTCATTCTATAATCATTACTTAAGCTCAAAGCTCTATTTTTCATTTCTAAAGACGATGCCTTTGTAAAACTTATTGCCAATATACTTGTAGGCTTTATATTTTCATTTACAACCATATTAGCTATTCTATATGTTATTACTCTAGTCTTACCTGAGCCCGGTCCTGCAAGTACCATACAAGGCCCATCTATATGCTTAACAGCTTCTAGCTGATTTTCATTTAATTTATCTATACTAATCATATATTACCACCTTAAATTAGTTTCTTATCTTAGGTCACTAATTTATTATAATATATAAATCATAAAACTTATATAAAGTATCCTAAAATAAAAGCTCATATCTAATTGTAAACTAAAAAGTATACAGTGATACATAGGTATATAAGTTTTCCATAGATTTTAAAATCAACTACTATTTATCTTTATATAACTTACGTTCATATTCATCTACTAAATCTTCTAATTCCTTCAGTTCTCTTTCCATTTTCCTCTTATAGAAAAATGAACACCATGACCATGTCATATAAATTAGCGTTGGAATTGTCAATAGTGCAGTATATAGTAATTTTTCTGTCTCATTGTCTAGTATCCTTAAAACTAACCATCCTGCTGGTCCAATACATATAAGCGTTGTACATATAAGAACTATAATAGATAATTTCCTTTGTAATTTTATACTATCTTCAATAAGATTTTTGTTATATTCATCATTATGCAAAGACATCCCCCCCATTTCTCTACCTTTTTATATTTCTTTCTATTTCCAATTATTAACTAAATATAATTTTCTTAAATTTTCTATTCATATATATCATAAAAAGAGTATTAATTAAATATACAATGTATGAATGGTTAATTTTTTTGATTGAATGGTAAAAAAATAGCTAAAGATAATATTATCTTTAGCTATTTTTAGTTTTACTACTTCTAGATAGTTTTGATATATCTTCTAATACCTCTGATGATGCTGATTCATCTGTCATTACTACCATATAGTCACCAACATGTATTTTTGTATTACCTTTTGGCAGTATTTCTTTATTTCCTCTAGTAATAGATACGACTAGAGCATTTTTAGGCCAATTAATTTCTTTTATATATTTACCTTCTATAAAACTATCTAATTCTATTCCTATTTCTAATAGTGTTTTACTGCTTGTTGATATTTCTGTATTACCTTTCTCTTGCTTATGAAGTATTCTATCTAAAAGTTCTTCATATATTGGATTTGCATTTAATAAATCTGATGTTAACTGCGCTATTATTACTACCATAGCTAATGGTAATAAGTGTTCAAATGTTCCCGTCATTTCTGATATAAGTAATATTCCTGTTATTGGAGCCTTTACTGACGCTGCAAAATGACCTGCCATAGCAAGTACTACAAAGTTCATTAAGTATTCATTAGGAATTCCTAAGTAATTAACTCCAATTAATCCAACTATATTTCCTACTAACGCTCCTAATACTAGTAGTGGGAAAAATATACCTCCAGGAACTCCAGATCCAAAACTAATGAATGTAAAGATAAATTTTATAAATAAAAATATAAGCAATGTAGTTATAGTAAAATTCATTCCCTTTAAACTCATTATAAGTTCATGACCTCCACCTAATAAAATAGGTGATATAATTCCAATTAATCCTGCTAATAAAAATGGTATTATTATTTTATATTCTATTTTCATTTTACTATTTTTAAATATACTTTGAGTTTTTAAAATTCCTGTATTAAATATTACTCCACTTATACCTACCATAACCCCTAGAAAAATTAATACCCAATAATATTTTAGAGGCATGATAGCTAGTTTTGAAAATTCAAGAGATGGTATTATACCAAAAAATCCTTTTGATATAAAATCAGCGCTTAAAGATGCTACCATTGCAGAAAGTAAAACAAGCGGTGAAAAGTTCTTATGTGCTTCTTCTAATGCAAACATAACTCCTGATAATGGCGCGTTAAATGCTGCTGATAACCCTGCACTTGCTCCACTTGTTATTAAATATTTTTCCTCATAGTCAAGCTTATTTAGCTTACTAGATACGCCTTGACCTATACAAGCTCCCATTTGAACTGATGGACCTTCTCTACCTACAGATAGTCCTGCACCCAAACAAGCAACCCCACCAATAAATTTATATGTTAAAACTCTTAGCCAGTTCATATTCAATTTCCTAATAAGTGTTCCTTCAACTTGAGGAATACCACTACCACTTATCATTGGCTCTTTCTTTGATAACTTAGCTACAAAATATCCAAGTATCGCAAGTATTAAAAATACAAATGGTATACTGTATACATGAGATTTCGCAAATTTATATAAACTCATAAATAATTTCCCTAATTCACTTGCTAAAAATCTATTTAATACTATTACTAGTCCCACTAGTATTCCTACGATTAATGAATCTATAACTATTCTATATTTAAGATTTTTTACTTTATTTAGTATATTAAATGTACTATTTTTAATGTGTATCATTTTTAAATTCCCTCACTTGCTCTATAATTATATATATTTTTGCATGAAGAATTTGTTAAATTACAGAAAAAATATAGTTTTATTAATAAAAATCTATTTTTTATATAATTTAAATTTAACCTCTGAACAGAATACATATTATATAATTCCTATATATATTCTAATGGTATCTAATTCTTCTTATTGTTTGCTTACTCTTACCTCATTTAAATCCCTCCTAATATAATAATATGCTTATATTATACACTATATTAAAGATTAAATATATTGCTTACAAAAATGTTCGATATAGTCTCTTATAATTAAACCATTGTCACTGTTATAAATATTACGGATTTTTATTGAAATTTAATTCCAATCACATAAAAAAGACTATCCATAATAGATAGTCTTTACTGGCGGAGAAGGAGGGATTCGAACCCTCGCACCGGTTTAATCCAGCCTAATCCCTTAGCAGGGGATCCTCTTGAGCCGCTTGAGTACTTCTCCGTATTAACTTATAAATATATAATATAATATTTTTTTAATAAGGTCAACCTTATTTCATAAATTTGTATATTTTTATTTTATATATAAATTAAAACATAGAATATGATATAAGTTATTTATATCATATTCTATATTTAACATTACATATGTTTTTTTGCTTCTATTAACATCTCATTAGCTTTTTGCATATATTCTATAGCTTTTTCTATATGGCTAGCTGTTTCTTCTTTGCCTATTTCTCTAGCCTTTTCCACCCATTCTCTAAATCCTTCTTCATGAGTTTCATTATGGTTTACCCAGTGAAGTAATAGTATTTTTAAAGTTTTCTCATCTTTATTTTCAACCTCAGCTCCACGAGTATGAGTATGTTCATGGCAATGATCGTGATCATGGTCATGACCGTGGTGATATCTTACAACATCTTTACTAAACATTATTTTAATCCCCCATTATTTTATATTAAATTCCTTTTTTATAACCTTAACTGCATCTTTTATAAGTAAGGCTAATGGCTTATTTTCTAATCCTACTAATTCAATATTTTCAGGCATTATTGGAAGTAATATTTTTAAAGCTTCACTATCAACTATAGCTTCACTTATTTTACAAGTTACTTCTCCCATCATAGAATTTGGCATAGCCATAGATATTGGCGATACTACTATATTTGCCTTTTTTACAGATGTCACAATTGCATTTTCACCTGTTGCCCCTTTATTGGCATGAGCCTTCATCATTGCACTAGTTGCAATAGAATTTGTACCTAGTGCATATATATCTATATATGTAGGTAGTTCGTCTCTAAGATTGGATACTATCTGAGACCCTATTCCTCCACCCATTCCATCTATAACTGCTATTATCATATGTTTATCCCCTAATACCTCTTTTAGTTATTTTCTTTTATTATTATTTTATGGTCCATTAATCTTATTTCTTTTATTTCACCATCTATTATCTTTTGTTCCCCTAATAAATCTGTTAAATAAACTTTACCTTCATATGGATCTACACTTACTACATTATCCATTACTCTTTCTAACTTTTCATTTTTTAAAACATAAGCTGCTGATTCACACATATAAATCCCTCCCCAAAATGATTTCTTATTTAAACCAAAAAAGGTCTCTTCAGGTATTTCAATACACCGAAGAAACCTTCATGATTTCAAAATTTATATTATATTTTACTATATTTTACTATATTTTGAGTATAGCACTTTATTTTATATAAAGTCAATTAATTTTATCTCTTTTTATTGTGTTCATCTGATCTGTATTTTTCATACAACTTATCTGTTAAGCTGATTTCATATTCACTTAATTCTTCTTCTAAAAATTCTACATTTAAGTGAGTTCCCATAGCCTTTATTAAATTTTCTTCTAATTCGTTTATATCTACTTTTAATTTAGATTCATTTTCTATTCCACTAGCTTTTCTAGATGTAAATCTAATTAATCTCTCTTTTTTATCCTGATTTTCCATTTTTATTAATTCAAATAATTTATCTACATCAAAATCTAACACTATAGATCCATGTTGAAGTATTACACCATGTTTTCTACTTTGTGCACTTCCTACTACCTTTTTCTTATTCATTGTTATTTCGTAAGAAGCATGAGCATTAAAACATGCTGCTGATAAATTATCTCTTCCTATTCTTTCTCCCGTACTTAAATTATCAGTATGTATATTACATAGATTTAGACCTTTTACTAACCCTTCACTTATAAATTTATAAGATAAGTTTATACTTTTATCCATTAATGGATTGTCTTCACCCACAATAACACTATAAGTTAGTTCATCTTCATGAAGAACTGCTCTTCCACCAGTAATCCTTCTAACACAGTCTACATTTAATTTTTTACAAGCTTCTAAGTCTATTTCATCTTCAAGCTTTTGGAAATACCCTATAGTTAAACATGCTGGTTCCCAAGTATAAAATCTTAATGTAGGTTTTACTTTTCCCTCTTTATAAGCAATTGTAATAGCCTCATCAATTGCCATATTCATAGCACCATTATATGTTTTATTTCTTATTACTCTCCACTGATTCATAAAATTCTCCCCTAAGCTAAATTTAGTTCTTTTACAGCCAATTTTATCTCCTCTTCATTTAAACTTCTTGAGTAATTATAAATAGTACTTCCTGGTCTTTCATTATAATAAGGTCTATTGCAATTTTTACAACCTCTTATTTCAAAAGGATAGCCTTCGTTTATATCATCTTTTATAGCCTCATCTAATTCAATATGAGTTAAATATCCATTTTCAAACTTAAAACACTCATTACTATATCCTCTATCTATCATATAAGTCATAAGTTGAACCCTTCTGTAACTTTCAATATTTGGTTGGCTTATGCTTTCCATTTTAGTCCCTTTTACAGGTGTAAATGCAAATAAACTTACAGTTACTTTATTATCTCTTAAATATGTATATAGATCATGTATATCTTTATGAGTTTCACCTAATCCAACTATAATATGAGTGCTTATTTTGCCCTCATATTTTCTAGACATATTAGTTATCAATTCTAACTTTTCTTTATAGTTATTTCCTTTAATATTTTCATAAAGCTCTTTGTTACAAGCATCTATTGCTATTCCTATTTTATCTACTCCACATTTGAAGAACTTTTCTATATCTTTATCAGATTCAAGTTTTGCAGATAATGAGATTGGGAAGTTAATTTCATCTTTTATGAAAGATATAAATTCTTCAACTTCCATATGAGCTTCATCACTATACATTGACTGAATACATATCCTCTTTATATATTTTCCTTTATATGACTTTAAAGCACTTAGTATTTCTTCTTTTGAATACTCTGGCCAAATAACTCTTGATAATTTATCTTTTCTTGTACTACTTTCTGCCGATTGAGAACAAAATGCGCATTTATTACTGCACTTATCTCCAATCATTATATAAGCCGTTGTAGGAGGTATTAAACTAGCTTTATTCAATAATCCAAGCTCTATAGCACTACCTAAAGATAATCTAATCATAATACACAACACTCCTTACCCTCTAATATAGTCATATTAAGTTTAATTGCTTTATTTTTAGCCTCTCTTGATGGAAGAACTATTTTATTGACTCCACACATTAAGGCTAAGCTATCTAATTCTTTTCTATATATTCCTCTAGGTCTCATGCAACCTAAGTTTATCTGTGTATTTGGCATTTGAATTCTTGCCTCGCAAAGTACATCACAAACTTTATCTAAATTAGGAGGACTTACATTTTCATACTCTGTATTTTTTGTTGGTATTAAAACTATGAATGTTAATTTCTTTGGAGGGTTTTTAGCTAGATAATTTATGATTTCATATTCTCCTTTTACTATACCACCTTTTAATCCTATACATATATGTGGTGATACTTCAGCATTTTCTTTTATTATTTCATATGCATTTATATAATCTTTTTTATCTTTATCTATTTTATATACTTCTCTTATTGTATCTTTATCAAATACTAAGTCAAAAGAAACTACATCTAAGTATTTACATACATTTTCTATGCTTTCTTTGTCCATAAGGCCTAAATGGGCATTTAGTTTGTATCCTTCTTCTTTTAGCTTCTTTAATGTTTCTATATGATTATTTATAGGCACATCTCCTTCAAAGCTACATCCACCGCTTAATAAAAAGCTACTTACATTTTTACCTTTTAATTTAGTTTTATATTCATCTATAGGTGTCATATTCTTTAGATAATAACCATTGCAATGAGCACAACTTAGTTTACAGCTGTCATTAGTTGTACTAATAGCTAATGTTTCATTTGGATATGCAAATTCTATTTTATCTCCAAAGTTTTCTTTTTTTATATTAAATGCCTTATTCATTTTATCTGCTAAGTTCATAGTCTAATCCTCCAGTAATTTTTTAACTGTTGGGAATTGTTCTATATTCGTATGTGGTAAAAAACATGCTGAAATAAATTCATCCATGTATGTTGGATAAACACTTAATTCAACATAAGTCATTTCATCTCCTATATCACTTAGCTTTTTCTTTGCGTCTTTACTTATGAGTGCTAAATATGAACCTACTAAAGAACTATTTCCTATATATTCAAACTTCTCCCTTTCTATATCTGGAAGTAATCCTATAAGAATTGAATTTTCTATGTTTAAATTATTTCCTATTCCACCAGCTATATAGACTTTGTCTATTATACTAAAGTCCATGCCTAAACTTTCTATAAGAGTGGCTGCACCTGAATATATTGCACCTTTAGCTCTAACAAAGTTATCTATATCAACTTCAGTTACTGTTATATCATTTTCTAAATTGTATTCTCCTTTAAATGCTAATACATATTCTCCTATTTCGTGTTCATTAAATCTAATTCTATCATTATTTATATCTCTATGTATTTTACCTCTTCTATCAATAACACCTTTAAGTAGCATCTGGCAAATTAAATCTATTATGCCTGAACCACATATCCCGAAAGGCTCACATTCACCTATTATTGATAATGTTGGTTTTAACGTATTTTTATCTATACTAACTTTATCTATGGCACCATTTGATGCTCTCATTCCACAACTTATACCTCCACCTTCAAATGCAGGTCCAGCAGAACAAGCACAGCTCATCATATAATCTTTATTTCCAAATACTATTTCTCCATTAGTTCCTAAATCTATAAATAGTACATTTTCTTCACTTGACCATATCCCTGCTGATAATACACCCGCTGTAATATCTCCTCCAACATAACTAGCTACAGATGGAGCAAGATAAACATAAGCACTATGGTTTATGTTTAGACGTACATCTTCTCCCATAAGCCTTGGTGATTTTAAAAATGGTGGAATATATGGTTCTTGTCTTAAATAGTCTGTATATACCCCTAAGAACAAGCTAGACATAGTTGTATTTCCTGCTACTACAAGAGAAACTACATTATCCTTACTTATATTATTTTTTATGTATATAGATTCTAATAATGGATTTATAGTTTCATCTATTATAGCTTTATTTAATTCTTCTAATCCATTTTTCTTCGTTGAATATATTATTCTATTTATAACATCTGCTCCATATTTTATCTGAGCATTACCTGATGATGCTTTATCTACTACTTCCTTAGTATATAAATCAACTAAACAAACTACTACAGATGTTGTTCCTATATCAATTGCTACCCCATATAGTTGGTTTTGAGTATTGCCTTTTTCTATATTTATTACTGTTATTTTATTTTTCTTTTTAATGTAACTTATTGTTACCTTAAAATCACTTTCTCTAAATACTATCGGCATTTTTCTAAGTAAGTCTAACTTAAAATCTATTTCATTAAATCCTAAATGATTTCTAACATGTCTTTCTAATCTATCTACATCACTTATATTATCATCTAGATTTGGCTCTTCCATCTCTATATATGTTTTTTCTATATTAGTTTTAAAATCTAAATTATGAGTCTCTATTATATTCTTAGCTCTATCAAATATTTCTTTATCTTTCTTTTTATCACTACCTTCTATTTTCATACCATGCATAGATGATGATAATTTAGAAGGGACTTCTATTTCTATATCATCAATTACTTTAGTATTGCAAGCTAATATGTATCCTTGTTCCCATTCCTCATCTTTTATGTGTATTGTCTTTTCGCTATCAACATTCCCTTTTAATAACTTTACTTTACACTTTCCACAAGACACATTTCCCCCACATGGAGCATCTATAAATATATCAGCATTCCTTGCAACCTCTAATAAATTATCACCTTTATTACAATAAACTTCTTTATTATGTGATTTAAAAATTACTTTTATCATAACTCTCCCCCCAATGTGCTTATCTAATATAAGTTTAGCACACTTTAAGTATGAATATTGTATTCTAACTAGGTAAAAAATTAAGAATGCCGTTTTAATAAAATTTAATTAAAATGGCATTCTTAATCTTGAATCTATATTTTTTAGTTGTTAAAAATTTTCAACTCTTTAGCAAATCTTTTTAGTGGTAATATTGCTATTACTATGGTACTTAATAACCCTTCTATCCCTAAACTTGAAAAGTTATATACTAGAGAGTAAACAAATACATTCATACCTTCTGGCGCATATTCTGGAAAATATATACACCCAGAAAGTACACTTATAAATGTACTTAAAAATACTGCTAACAAACATCCCATTATTATTTTATATTTCTTATCACGTCCAAATATCCCTGCCGTACCTAATAGCATAGATGCTATCATGTAATCAAGTATAAATTGAGCTGGATGTATAACGTACGCTCCCTCTAATAATCTAAGTAGACCAAATATTAACCCTCCTGTAAGACCTATGGTTTTTCCATATAAAATTGAAAGTAACATAGTTGGTAACATTGAAAGTAAATTTATTCCTCCACCTTGAGGATATTTTATTAATTGTATCATACTAAGAATTAATGAAATCCCACTAAACAAGGCTATTGTAACTATCATTTTAGTAGTTAACTTTTCTTTTCTTAAATCGTTTATATACAGTGCAAAAAACACTATACTAGCTAATATTATTATTAAATGTATCATTTTCTGTCTCCTTTTTAATAATTAAAATTCGTTTAAGTTTAACGCTCAAAATAAAAAAAGCTATATTCCAACAAAGGAATATAGCTTCTTATAATCTACATATAAAAATACATCTACTTGTACTTTTATAAATATAAACATATTTATAAGCTTTCCTACGCTGGTATTATCCAGATCAGGTACAAGGGTTAATGAATAAAAATTCATCTCTCAGCCTTTAAGGCACCCCTAGCTGATATTCTATTTATACCCTAATTGTAACTTAAGTTAACCCATTATGGTACAAATTTTTTATTTAATACATAAAAAAAGTATGGTATATTTGCGTGCACTCAAGTATACCATACTTTTTTATACTATTCTATTTCACTTTCATAACTTTCAGCATCTAATAAACTATTAAGTTCATCAGTATCTGATATTTTTATTTTTACAATCCATGCATCATATGGATCTTCATTTATATATTCAGGTTCATCTTCTAATTTTTCATTTATCTCAACAACTTCTCCAGATAAAGGAGCTATTAAGTCTGATGCAACTTTAGAAGATTCTACTACTCCATAATCTTCAGCTTGAGTTAATTCATCTTCAACTTCTGGCATCTCAACAAATAAAACTTCTCCTAATTGGTCTTGTGCAAAATCTGTTATTCCTATATAAGCATATTCACCTTCAACTCTTATCCACTGATGCTTACTAGTGTATTTTAAACTTGGTATAACTTTCATACTATTCCTCCTAATATGATAATTTACATTACACATTCCATAGATAATGCCGGATGACCTTTTTCTTCTAAGAATGCTAATACACCCTCAGAATCACTAGCTATTGTTTCATCACAAATCATATCTGTAAAGTTTTCTATACCTGTCATTTCTTTTACTGTAGCATTTAATCTATCAGCTACATACTCTTTTAACTCTTTTGGCATCCAAACTATTCTTTCTGGTCCACCTTCAGCAAAAGCAAACTTTTTAGAAGATATGAAATGTCTTCCGTGCCCCATGAATCCTGGAGTTTGAACCCCTCCACCAGTCATAGAAGCAAGTTCACCAAATGTCATACCAACTGGAGTTATATCAGAGAATTCTCTGTTTACTATAACAAATCCATTAGCTTCTGGCATTATACCGCATATACACTCGAAACATCCACAAGAAGTCATTGGGTCTTCAAGTATAGAGTATAATGTAACACTTTCAACAGCCCCTTGAGATATCTCTCCTACTGTGTTATCTACTGATTGCCATTTACCTAATCTATCATCTAAACATTCACCTTTTACTATTGGTTGACATGGTCCTGTTGGATCTAATTCTTTAGTAGCCTTAGCATCTAACCAACTAACAGCTCCACAAAGTCCAAGTCTTTCAGGAGTAACAACACAAACATGAGCTGGTGCAAATGATTGACAAAGGTTACAAGAATAGAATTCTTCAACACTTTCATCAACTAATGAAGCTAATCTCTCATCTCTAGCATTATATCTTGCTTCAGCTTGAGGTTTTAATTCTGAAACCTTGTCAGCATCAGTTATTATAGTTATTTCACACTTATCAACAACAGATTCAAATTCATCTAACATCTTAGCATATAAAACTTCTCCAATATGTTCTAATCTAAATCCTTTATCAAAAGCATCTTTAGATATTCTTATCCAAGACATATCCCTTTGACCAACGTGCATTATACCTTCTATATAGTTTAGGAAGTAATGTAGACGTCTTTCAAGAACTGGCTCAAAGTCATCTTGCATTGCTTTACCAGCTATATTAACTATAACAGCAAGTGGTAATCTAACAACTCCATCTGTTTCTATTTCATCTATATTAGGACCTATAACTTCAATCTTATGGTCTTCAACTTCACTTAATTCTCTTTTTATAACAAGTTCCCAAGCTTCAGTTTTATTTCCACCAAACTCAGCAAACATGTCATTCTTTCTTATTCTTTCACCCTCAAATGCTGCTGCAAATGATACAGGTATTGGTATTTCAGTAATTTTTATCTTTATCCCTCTAGCTTCTAATGAAGTAGCTACTATCTTATCATAATCCTTTTGAGTTAATAGGTTCATTGGAACTTCAAGTACAGTTTGATCTGTTATAACTGGGAACCCTAAAGCTATTGCTCCTGCTCCAGCAGATACAACTAATTCACTAAGTGGTCCAAATGCATTAACAAATGCTGGAACCCTCTTAGCAGTGTACTCTAATAGACCATTTAAATCTCCTGGAGTTAAACCTCCAAATATTAATGCTGCTCTTATTGCCACAGAAACTACATGTATAACAGAAGTTACATCATATCCTAAAGGTATAACCCTTAATTCAAGACCCATCTTAACTCCAGCTTCTATAGCTTGATCTATAACCTTTCCAACTAAGAAAGTTAATAAACCTTTAGATTGGTAATCTTTTATAACTTTAGCAGCAGTATCTGCATCTGGGCATTCCCCAAGTACAACTGCAACACCTGGTATATCCCCTGTTACTAGTGGTACTCCAAGGGATCTGATTATTGGGTCAGTTATATGACCTGCACATGGCTCACTATATGGTGCATCCATAGTTGAATACTTTATGGCTTCAATTACTTCAGCAGCTAAAGCTGTAGCTAAACCAGAATTTAGCGCATGTTCTAGTAAATGAGTTCTATTTATTAAGCTCTCAACTATACCTAATGCTGCTTCTAAGTCAGCTAATGAGTTCATCTTTTGACCTGTTGCTGCATAAATACATGGTAGTGAGTATGCAGTATCAGGAAATGCAACTTTATGTTCTCTTCCATTTTTTTCTATAGCTTCTGCTAACATATCTTTAGCAACACTTAAAGCTTGCTCTGAACCTGTAAAAATTATATTATATAAATTCACTCTACTTCCCCCTTTTTAGCTTCTTATATATATTTTTATTTATCCGTTAAATGCAAATCCACCTTCACTTAATTCTAGATAAGAATCTGCATATAAAGAAGCTCCATTTATTATGTCACAAGACTTTATAGTTCTCATTAATTCTTCATCACATGGATTTATTATAGCTGAGCTAAATCCATTTGCCATAGCCATAGCTAAGAAGGCACTATCAAGTATTGGTCTTATATGTTTAGGGCATCCATTAGATACATTAGACAGTCCACCTGTAGTTAATAATCCCATCTCAGTCATCATTCTTATAGCTTCTAATACCTCTACTTGCTTTTCTTGCATCCCTTTTATAACTAAGCATAATGGGTCAAATAATATATCTGTTGGCTCCATCCCTAACATTAAACCTTTTTCTAATATTTCTTGGCAGTATCCCATACGTTCATCATTATCTCTCGGTATACCTTCTTTAGCACATAATCCTATAACCTTAGCCTCATATTCAGCTGCTAAATCTATTAATCCTATTCTAGATCCTGCATCTGCAGAATTTATTATTGGCTTTGCATGCTCTCTATTGTATACTTTAAGTCCTGCCTCTATAGCTTTTTGGTTAGCAGTATCTAATGCTATTGGAACATTATTAAATTCACTTTGAAGTAATTGAACACCCCAAGACATTAATTCTTCTCCATCTCTTTCTGCTGGACCTATGTTAAAATCTATATAATGAGCCCCTGCTTCTAATTGTTCTTTTGCTCTTTTTAATATTGGAGCAGGATCTTTTTCCGCTAAAGCTTTTCTTATTACTGGCGATATACAGTGTATTCTTTCACCTATAATCATAAATTTTTCCATTTAATTTATCCCCCTTAGTTTTAACTTTTAGGCATTTGCTAAAGTTTGATCATGCTTTTCTTTATATTCTCTTAAGAATTTAGGTAACTCCATAGATTCCTCTGTTCCTATAACTACATTCCATCCTGGTAAGCTATCTTCTATATCCCCTTTAAGAACAGCTACTTTACCTGGTATTATTAAATCTCTATTTTTAGTTTTATCAGCTACACCGCACTCATTTATAAATTTAGCTATAGAATTTCCTCCAAATTTACCTGCAGCCCATGCTGTAAGAACTGAGTATCCACCAGCATCTGGTATAACTAACCAAGTTGGTACTTTAGATCTTTCTATTTCTCCAGCTATTATGAAGTAAGTTAATGCAAAGTCAACAGTAACTAATACTGGTGAATTTTCATCTGGATTATTTATTGGATATATCTTAGTTTCAACTCTCATTGGTCTTTGTGGGTCAGTGAATATATTTTGTCTTAGAGCAAATAATGGTAATGCTTTTGAATAATTTATATCATCTAATACTATTATTGATCCGTATTTTATAGTAAACATTGATGATAAAGCAACTTCCATATTTGGATTTTTATCTGATAATTTATTTGCAAATACTATTGAAGGGTATCCAAATGTTCTATCTTGTTCTTTAAGTGCTATTCTTCTAACTTGAACTGCATTAGTAAATGTATCTTTTATGCTATCTCCAGTTACATCTAGTATTAATTCTTTATATCCTGCCTTTTGAACTGATTCAACTGTAGAATATAATTCTTCTAAGCTAGATGCTTTAACTCCTAGAGGTAATTTATCTCCTTTAACTACTTCTATCATTTCTTTGTAGTTATCTTTATTTGCACCATATAATACTGGCTTTTTATCCTTTAATATTTCAACAGCCTCTTTAGCTACAGCTGGATCTTCACAATTTATTATGTATGCTAATTCTAATCCACTATCTTTAACTTTGTTTATTAGCTTTAAGAATCCATCTTTATTTTCGAAGTATTCTAAAAGAGCCATTTCAACTTTCATTTCTTCGCCTATTCTTATATAGTTAACATTTCTTATATTGTTTATTTTTGCATCTATTTCTTCATCAGTCATGCATTCACAAAAATCTACTGCGAATCTATTTCTATTTACTAAAGTTTTTTCATGTCTAAATAATACAGTTTCTGCTCCTACTTCGTATTCAGCAGCTCCCGTTCCTATTTTTAAACCTTTCATTAAAGGTGCTGTTGCCTCTGATAATTGCGCTATAGCATCATCTGACATATGTGGACACTTGCTAACTTCTATCGCTCCTGAAGCAACCTTCATACTGAAGGCCATACAAGTTGGAAATCCACAATCCTTACAGTTTTTCTTTGGTGTTAATTTAAATATATCTAAAGCTTTTAGTGCCATTATTTTATCCCCCTAACCCTACAATTTATTAAGCTAACGCATTAACTAATTCTTTTACAGTTTCTATTGATTTTGGATGACGAAGTATAACCGCATTTGCTCCTCCAACTAGTGAACTTACAGCAGTTGAAATTTCCATATTTATACCTCTTTCTTCTACGCATCCCCAAGCTGGTTCATCTTCCTCGCTTGCTATAGACTCTTTAACATGCCATACTTCAGATGACACTGGAGTTATTATTGGCATTTGTAATGTTTTATCATTTTGACCAAATGCAGCAAGTCTAATTCTATCCATAGTAGATGCAACATATTCATACCCATAACCAACAGCAGAACATCCAACGTTCATAACTATACTTTCAGACTTAACGCCTAATTGAGTTAATAATACGTTTAATTGTTTAGCTAGGTTTATATCAACAGAAGATTCAGCTGAAACTTTATGGCTGTATGCCATAGCTGCTGCTGCACCTACTGCTTTATAGTTTTCTTCAGTAGCTGATAAGAACAGACAGTTATGTCCGTCTACTGCTTGAGCTACTTTTTCAAATAATTTTCCATCTTTATCGTGGTTTCCGCATCCTGATATAACTACAGGGATACTAACTGCTTCAACTACTTTTTTAGCATTTTCAGCACATTCTTCTACAGATTTATCTAATCCATTTGGATCTGCACTTTCTAATTTTAAACATATGAAGTCTGCCTCTGTATTTTCTTCTACATACTTAGCCCACTTAACAGGACAATCACAAACATCTTTATATATATCTTTAATTGAAGATATCCATGATTCTGGATAAGTATCAGATATTTCAATTCCTACTTTTTGAATATTTCCAGTATCTCCATCAAAACTATAAAATGGAAGAGTACTTTCTCCACCTATTTTTATTGCTTTTTCTCCTGTTCCTATTTCTACTTCTGATATCTTACCAGAATACTTTTGAACAGACATCTTGAATGCCATATGTTTTTCCCCCTTAAACCTATTTTAATTCTAACTTAGACATTATATCTCTTACTGCTGTTTTAGCTTCTGAATCTTCAGGTAACTGAACTAATGGTATTCCTGAAGAATCATATTCATATATTAAATTATCTAAAGGCACAACACCTATAAGATCTAATTTATGCTTTTCAATTTCTTCGCATACACCTTTATTTAGTACTCCATTTGGTACTTTGTTAACTATTAATAGTATTTCTCCTACGCTTAATTTAAGCTCTCTAGCTAGATCCCTAATTCTAGCTACTGCCTGAATACTACGTCTTGAACAATCACTAACTAATAGTAATTTATCTATATGTTTAGTTGTTTTTCTGCTTAAATGCTCCATTCCAGCTTCATTGTCTATAACTAAGTATTCGTATGCATCTGATAGTTTATCAGTTTGTTCTCTTAGTATTCCATTTACATAGCAGTAACATCCTTCACCTTCAGATCTTCCCATTACCATTAAGTCATATCCATCGCCTTCAGCTAAACAAGTATTTAATCTATATTGTAAATACTGAGCTTTAGTCATACCTCCAGGAAATGCATTACCTTGCTTTTCTCTTTGGCTTACTTCTTCTCTTATTTCACCTATAGTCGATTCTACCTCTATACCTAATACTTCATTTATGTTAGCATTAGCATCTGCATCTACAACTAATACTGTTCCCTTGTTATTCTTTGTAAGATTATTAATTAAAAGCCCTGTAAGACTTGTCTTACCAGTTCCACCTTTTCCTGCAACAGCTATATTATATCCCATATTAAGATTTCCCCCTTTGTTTAGTCAAAACAGAGCTTTCAAAATTCACTCTGCTTTTTTCTATGCTTTTGCTAATTTAGGAGCTGCATGAACACATTCCCCATGAACATCATGAAGAGCTTCCATTATGCCCTCAGATAATGTTGGGTGTGCATGTATTACATCTCCTACTTGTTCTACTGTTAATCCTAAGTGAACAGCAAGTGATAATTCTGTTAATAAATCTGTCGCATGAGGTCCAACTATTGAAGCCCCTATTATTTTGTCATTTTTGTCTGCTAATATTTTGATAAATCCTTGGAAATGTCCTATGGCTTGAGCCTTACCTAGTGCTCTAAAATCGAATTGTCCTACATGATACTCTTGTGCTTGAGCTTGAAGTTCTTTTTCTGTTTTACCTACTGCCGCCACTTCTGGTTCAGTATATACACATCTTGGTATAGCAGTATAGTTAACTGTTTTAGATTTACCTAAAGCATTTTCTACTGCCACTATCCCTTCTTTTGAAGCAACATGTGCTAAGAATGGAGTATTTATTAAATCTCCAATTGCATATATTCCTTCTATATTCGTTTCAAGATTTTCATTAACTATTATTTTGCCTCTTTCCATTTCTATTCCTAGTTCTTCTACCCCAGAATTTGAAAGGTTTGGTTTTCTACCAACAGCAACTAACCCATATTGAGCTTTAACTTGTTTTCCATTTGAAAGTGTTGCAACCACTGCATTGCCAACAACTTCACAAGCCTGAACACCAATACCTGTTAATACTTTAATTTTATCCTTTTTAAACTGTCTCTGCAACTGTTTTGCTACATCTTTATCTTCAAAAGGTAATAATTGTTCATTCATTTCAACTATTGTTACTTCAGTTCCTAGACTTCTTAAGAATTGGCCTATTTCACAGCCTATAACTCCTCCACCAACTATTAAAACTGACTCAGGAAGTTCTTTTAATCCTAGAACCTCATCACTAGTGATTACAACTTCGCCATCATATGGAAACATTGGTGGTACTATTGGAACTGAACCATTAGCTAAAATTATTTTATCAGCATTTATTATCTCTTTAGTTCCATCTTCTTTAGTAACTTCTATATTATTTTTATCTAATAATTTTCCAAATCCATTAACTAAGTTTATCCCTCTTTTTTCAAATAAGAATTCTATTCCAGTTATTAGTTGGTTAACTATCTTATCTTTTCTATTCATTATGGCTGAAAAATCAGCTTTAACTTCTCCATCTATATTTATTCCAAAATCTTTTGCTTCTTTTATATTCATTAACATTGAAGAAGATGCAAGTAGTGCTTTAGTTGGAATACATCCTACATTTAAGCAAGTACCTCCTACCCTTCTTTTTTCTATAACTGTTACATCAGCTCCAAGCATTGCTGCTTTTAAAGCTGCAACATATCCTCCTGGACCTCCACCAATAACTGCTATCTTCATTTAGTTTTCCCCCATATTAAATTAATCAGTAGAACTTAATTTTATAACTGTGCAGCATCTAATATTGATGGAACATTTTCTTCTGCTCCTATCGCCATTATATGTACACCATCACATAAATCCTCATCTATTAATTGTCTTATAAATTCTCCTGCCATCTTTATACCTTCAGATACCCAGTTTTCTTTTCCAGCTGCTCTTAATCTTTCTATTTGATCATCTGGAACAAATATACCCGGTACATTTGCAGTCATAAATTTAGCCATTCCTGGAGATTTTAAAGGAACTATACCAGCTAATACTTTACAATCCATATCTTTTGTTGCTTTTCTAAATGATCTCATTGTTTCTATATCATAAACTGCTTGAGTTTGGAAGAACTTAGCTCCAGCATTTATTTTCTTTTGCATTTTCATTAATTGTATTTCTATTGGAGCATATTCTGGAGTTACTGATGCTCCTAAATAAAAATCTGGTGATCCTTTTAATTCATTACCAACTAAATCTTTTCCTGACTTTAGTGTTTCAGCTGTTTGAAGTATTCCTATACAATCTAAATCAAATACACCTTTAGCTTGCGGATGGTCTCCTACAACTGTATGATCTCCTGTTAAAGCTAGCATATTATTTATTCCAAATACACCTGCTGATAACATTTCACCTTGTATTGCTATCCTATTTCTATCTCTACCAGTCATTTGTAAAACTGGCTCTAATCCAACATCTTGTAATAATTTACATGTAGCAAGAGAAGTTGTTCTCATTACTGCAGATTGGAAATCTGTTACATTTGCTGCATGTACCCTTCCTACTAATGGTTTAGCACACTCTAATAAATGAGAAAGATCTGTTCCCTTTGGAGGTGCCATTTCTGTAGTAACTGCAAATTTTCCACTTTCTAATGTTTGTTTTAGTAAGCTCATAAAAAAATCCCCCTTTTTAACCTTTTAAAAGCTCTTAAGCATTAGTTGCTGCTTCTTCTTTTTTCTTTAAACTTAAAGTTCTTGGATTATTTTGTTTAGAATAATCTTTCATAGGTCTTATTTCTAATAAATTTTCCAATTGGTCTATGTCATTTAATCTTTCATATATTTTTATCCAAGCACATTCATTTTCTGGACTTACTTCACATTTACCATTTTTAGCTCCACCACATGCACCATTTATTAATCCTTTAGCACACATAGTTACTGGACATATTCCTCCTGTCCATCCAAGTTCACATTCTCCACAAGCTTTACAAGCTTCTTCGAATTCTCCAACTCTCTTTGTTTCCCCGATAAACATAGTGTTGTTTCCTGGATATACAGGTGTTTTCTTTAAGTTTTTAACTATAGTTTGTGTTCCATCTCCACATGCTAAAGATAAAACAGCATCTGCTTCTTTTAATTCTTCTTTTAAAGCTTTTAGATCTTTTTTAGATTTTAATAGGTTACATGCTGGATCTAATATTGTATACCCTAAAACTGTTTTTCCTTCAGCTTCTAAATCTTCTTTCATCTTAACAACTTCTTCTTCTCCACCACTTTTACATGTAGCCGCACATTGATTACATCCAACTAAAACTACCTTTTCAGCATTTTTCAAAAATCCTAATACTTCTTCCATTGGTTTCTTTTCAGAAATTATCATCTCTATTCCCCCCCTATAGCATCTATTTATTTGTTATTTTGTAACTTACATGCTTTAACTACATGTTTTGCAAGTATTGATGTAGTTACAGAACCTACACCTGCAGGAACCGGAGTTATCATAGATGCTTTTTCAACTACTGCATTAGTATCAACATCACCACATAATTTACCATCTTCATCAACATTTATACCAACATCTATAACTACTGCACCTTGTTTTACAAAGTCAGCTTTTACCATTTTAGCTCTACCTACAGCTGCTACTAATACATCTGCTTCAGATGTTACATTTGCTAAATCTTTTGTTCTAGAGTGACATATAGTTACTGTAGCATTTTCATTTAGTAAAAGCATTGCAGCTGGCTTTCCTACTACCATACTTCTTCCTAAAACTGCTACCTTAGCTCCATTTAAATTAACATCATAATGCTTTAATATTTCAACTACTGCTGTTGGTGTACATGGAGGGAATCCTGTAGTATCTCCTTCCATAACCTTAGCAGTGTTTATTGGACTAAAGCTATCTACATCTTTCTCTGGAGATATAACATATTTTATTTCTTCTTCGTTTAATTGTTTAGGAAGAGGTCTAAAACATAGTATTCCGTGAACATTTTTATCATTATTTAATTTAGTTAATTCATTTATGTATTCTTCTTGAGTTATATCCTCTTTAAGCTCTAAAACTTCAGTTTGTATTCCTATAGTTTCACATCTCTTTAATGCTCCTCTTTCATAAGCTAAATCGTCTCCTCTAGATCCAACTCTAACTATAGTTAACTTAGGATTTATACCCTCTTTTACTAATTCATTAACTTCGTTTATTAAATTTTCACTTATTTTATCAGCCACTGGCTTACCTTTTATTATTTGACCGTTAGTTGCAACTACTTCCATATTCAATTGCCCCCCTGTATATATTTTTATTTTCTATTTATTTTCCTAGTGCTATTTCAACCTTAGCATATACTTCATCGCATATTCTAACGCCTTCTTTAACTAGTTCATCTACTTCATTTTTTACTTTATTAACATACTCTTCATCTTTTATAGAGTTTATATTGATAACTACATTTAATTGACCACTAAGTATAGCAGCTCTTAAACATTGAACTCCTACTCCTACATCACTTATAGCAAGTTTTGATCCTTTATCAACTAAATCTTCATGAAGTTTTATAGCTTTGAAACATACTCTAACTATGCTTATAGGTACTTCACAAGCTACTTTTAAAGCTTTTTCCATAGTTTCTTCTTTTATTTTTATTTCTTCCTCTGTGCTTTTAGGAAGTCCGTAAGCTTTTGAAAGAGGTAAGAAGCACTCTGCATCTTTATCTATCATTTCTAATAAATCTTTTTCTATTTTTCCTGCTTTATTTAATATTTCTTTTACGCTTTCTTCGTATTCAGCATACTTTTTCTTTCCTATAGTTAAGTTACATACCATGCTTCCTAGAGCCATTCCTATAGCACCTACTAGTGCCGCTGCTCCACCTCCACCTGGTACTGCTGATTTAGAAGCTAACACATCTACAAATTCTACACATGTTTTTTCTGCTATTTTCATTATTTTCCCCCTAGTTTATATAAGGTTAATTATGTATCAGATAGTGTGCAAAAACTGCACACTATCTGCTTATATTCTGTTTTTATATTTTTTATTTTCTAGAATAATCCTGCTATTACTCCATTTTCATCAACGTCTATTTTTTCAGCTGCTGGAACTTTTGGAAGCCCTGGCATCTTCATTATTTCTCCAGTAAGAGCAACTATAAATCCAGCACCTGCTGAAACTGTTGCCTGTCTTACAGTTATTCTAAATCCTGTTGGTCTTCCTAATTTAGTTTGATCGTCAGTTAAAGAATATTGAGTTTTAGCCATACAAATTGGCATATCTCCAAATCCTAATTGCTCTAACTTATCAATTTCTTTTGCTGCTTGAGGTGTAAAGTCTACACCATCAGCTCCATATATCTTAGTAGCTATAGCTTCTATTTTTTCTCTTATAGTTAAATCATCTTCATAACAGAATCTAAAGCTATTTTCTTCTTCATCTATTAATCTTATAACTTCTTTAGCTACTGCTATTCCACCTTCTCCACCCTTTGCCCAAACTTCAGAAAGTGCAACGTTAACTCCTAACTCCTTACACTTATCTTCAACAAGTTTAAGCTCAGCTTCTGTATCAAGTGGGAATCTATTTATAGCAACAACTGCGGGTAATCCAAATACTTTAGTTATGTTTTCAACATGCTTTAATAAGTTTGGAAGTCCTGCTTCTAAAGCTTCTAGGTTTTCTTCATTTAAATCATTCTTAGCTACTCCACCGTTGTATTTTAATGCTCTTACAGTAGCAACTATTATAACTGCATCTGGTTTTAAATCAGCCATTCTACATTTAATATCTAAGAATTTTTCAGCTCCTAAGTCAGCTCCAAATCCTCCTTCAGTTACTACGTAGTCAGCAAAATGCATTGCCATTCTTGTAGCTATTACAGAGTTACATCCATGAGCTATATTTGCAAATGGTCCACCATGAACGAATGATGGAGTTCCCTCTAATGTTTGAACTAAGTTTGGCTTTAATGCATCTTTAAGTAAAGCTGCCATAGCTCCATTAGCTTTAAGCTGAGCTGCTGTTACAGGCTCTCCTCTAAAGTTATATGCAACTATTATTCTACCTAATCTATTTTTTAAATCTGATATATCACTAGCTAAGCAAAATGCTGCCATTACTTCAGATGCAACTGTTATATCAAACCCATCTTCTCTTACAACACCATCTGCTCTTTTACCTAATCCATCAACGACATTTCTTAATTGTCTGTCGTTCATATCTACACATCTTCTCCACGTTACTTGTCTTGTATCTATTTGAAGTTCATTTCCTTGATGAATATGATTATCTAACATTGCTGCTAGTAAGTTATTTGCTGCACCTATTGCATGGAAGTCACCTGTAAAGTGTAAGTTTATATCTTCCATAGGAACAACCTGAGCATATCCTCCACCGGCTGCTCCACCTTTAACACCGAATACTGGTCCTAATGATGGCTCTCTTAAAGCAACTAATACATTTTTCCCTAGTTTTGCTAATCCATCTGCAACTCCTATTGTAGTAGTTGTTTTACCTTCTCCTGCTGGAGTTGGGTTTATAGCTGTAGTTAATATTAGCTTAGATTTTTTACCTCCATTATCTCTCTTTAATAGATTGTAATCTACCTTAGCCTTATATTTACCATATAGTTCTATATCATCTTCGCCTAAACCTAATTTTTTTGCTATCTCTCTTATATCTTTTGGTTTTGCCTCTTGAGCTATTTCTATATCAGATTTGAATCCCATAACTAAATCTCCTCCAAAAAAAATATTTTTGCAAAATTATGTATATCTAAAGTATTTTCCTAATAAAGAACATAGATATCTAATCTTGCAATAGCCTACATTATGCATTGCAAGTTTGCAGTTCCATTAACTTATCTTTTATTACTTTAACCTGCTTTCTTGTCTCTTCACTTACGTCATATGGAGATTGGTTTGATCTATCTGAATTTATAACATCTTGATTGTAATAGATAAATCCTAATGATTCTCCATCTTCTAAATTACTCATTATAAATTCTTCATCTTCTTTGTTTCTTATCTTATTACCCACAACAAATACCCTTTTGACACCTATGTCTTTTCCTAATTTCTTAACTTTTCTATAGGTTTGTAGACTTCTTTCTCCTGGTTCCACAACTACTACAAAAGCGTCTACACCTTGGGCAGTACCTCTTCCTAAGTGTTCTATTCCTGCTTCCATATCCATGATAACTACATCTTTATTTTGTAATATTAAATGAGAGCATAGTCTTTTTAGTAATACATGTTCTGGACAAACACATCCAGATCCTCCTGAATCTACTGTGCCTAAAGTAAGTAGCCTTACTCCATTATATTCCTTGCAGTAGTTTTCAGGTATATCATCTACCTTAGGATTTAATTTGAACATTTTGTTAAATGATCCAGTATCTGCAGATGTTCTATCAGAAATCAAATTCTTCATTTCAGAAATAGGAACTATTGAGTCATACGTGTCTTTAGGGAATCCTAATGCCAATGCTAAATTGGCATCTGGATCAGCATCCACAGCAACAACCCTATATCCGTCTTGGGAAAACATTCTAGACAACATTGAAGAAAAAGTTGTTTTACCTACTCCACCTTTACCTGTTATTGCTATTTTCATTATTATACCACCTTTTGTTATGTATAACTTAAAATTCAGTTATTTATTTTATTTTTTAATAGTTTTGTTTGTTAAATCTAAAACTTTTCCAAACATCTTAATTGAAATCGTTTGCTTTATTCTTAACTATAGTTTTATTTTTACATTAAAATAAAACTATAGCGAGTTCTTCTATTGAACTAATTAAATCTAATACTAACTTTTCAAAGTTGTATGCCTAGTTTTCTTATCTATATTAATTTTGTTTTAAGCTTCTGCTGGTACACTCATTTTTCCTTCTACTAATTTTTCAAAATGAACACGTTTCTTTTCTATATCTGATATTATTGTAGCTGCTAATTCTTGTGGGTTATCATTAACTGTGAATTTAGCTCCTACCATATCTTGTAATTCTCCACATAGTATCTCTACAGCTCTTGATGAACCTGTAACTGGAGGCATTATACCTAAGTATGTGTCTATACCAGATGCTACAACATAAGTTCCTATAGCTACCGCTTTTTCAGACATCCATTCTGGTGCTACCCCTGCTACTGGAAGATCAGACATATCCATGTCTAAGTATTTAGCAGTTCCACCTACTACTTCTAATATACGGCTACAGTCAACACAAGAACCTAAGTGTAGTACTGGTGGTATATCTACTAATTCACAAACTGTTGCAAGACCTTTACCTGCAAGTTTTCTAGCTTCCTTAGTCATTAAACCAAATTTAGCCGCTGCTGATGCACCACATCCTGTAGTAACTACAAGTATGTCATTTTTAATAAGTTCTTTCATTATTGTTACATGTGCTAAGTTTGAAACTCCTTTAGCATTATTACATCCAACTACTCCTACTGCTCCTCTTAATACCCCTGATTTTAAACAATCAGCTAAAGGTTTAAGTGTTCCTGCTGGATCTATGTGAGAGTTTACAACTCTATCTAATTGACCTAGTATCGCATCTGTACTAAATCCAACTGTTGCTTTTGATTTTAATTCTGGTATAAGTACTTTTGATTTATCTCTGTTTTTAAAGTTTAATACAGCTTCTTTAACTATTCTGTATCCATCTTCATATGCAGTTTCTTCTGAGAATTCCATATATGTTGAGTTTGCTATCTTAGCTTTTGGAGATGTTGTTATGAATTTTGTGTGATAGCAATCAGCTACTTTTGCTAATGCTGGGAATATACATTGAACGTCAACTATCATAGCTTCAACTGCACCTGTAACTATTGCAAGTTCTTGTTGGTGGAAGTCTCCAGCTGTTTTAACGCCATGTCTCATTGTAACTTCATTACCTGTACAGCACATACCTGCTAAGTTTATTCCATCTGCACCCATTTCTTTAGCTAATGCTACTAACTCTGGGTCTTCTGATGCTAAAACTATCATTTCTGATAATGAGGGCTCATGACCATGTAATATTATATTTACTTTATTTTCTTCTAAAACTCCTAAATTGGCTTCAGTTTCTCTTATTGTTGGTGTTCCAAATAAGATATCACTAAATCTAGTACCTATCATAGATCCAACCCATCCATCTGCTAATGCAGTTCTTAATGACATGTGGATTAAACTATCTATATCTCCAGTACATCCTATATGAGTTGAATGCATTATAGTTGCTATTTCTCTATCTATTGCTCTTGGTTCTATTCCAAGGTCTTTCCATATTTTTTGTCTTGGTTCTGGAGCATTTTTTAAGAATCTTGCTACTCCATGAGGCTTACCAAATTCCATTAATGCTATATCAGCAACTTCATGAGCTATATCATAGATATCTCTGCCTTCTGTTTCTACATCCCATTCCTTTGCTAATATTATTAATTTCTCTTCATCTTTAATTTTATAGTTACCATCTCTGCTTGTTAAAGCCATAGTATGAGCTATATCTCTAGCATGGTCTGAATGTGCAGCAGTTCCCCCAGCACACATTCTCGCAAAGTTTCTACCTACTATAACATGTTCATCAGCTCCACATAAACCTCTTGGTGTTTTTGGTGTTATTCTACATGGGCCCATACCACATATTCTACAGCAGTTTCCTTGAAGACCAAATCCACATTGAGCTTTCATTGCTAATTTTCTATCGTACATAGTCTCTACGCCATCTTTTTCAGCCTTATCTAGTAATACCTGGCTGTTTAGGTCAATGGTTAACATTTTTTTATCCATATCTCTATCCCCTTTTTTTGATTTTTTAATCCCAGGTGATAAAAAATTATGTCTATTGAAAAGTAAAAAATTATACAATCTCTACTTTGATTATATACTAAATTTTATTAATTTGGTGTTTTTTTAAATATATTTTTAACAAATTAATGTTACTATAAAATTATATATTAAATGTTAATATTCCTTTATATTTTTAGCTATTAAAGCTCCATACGCAATAGAATATAACTTTGATTCATGGTTATCTGCTCTTGATACTAATACTATTGGAGCTTTGGCTCCCATGACTATTCCTGCTGACTTTGCATTTGCCATATATGTAAATGACTTACCTATTCCATTTCCTACTTCAATAGTTGGAACTAGTAGTATATCTGCTTCTCCTGATACGTCACTATTTACCCCTTTTACTTCACTTGCTTCTTTAGAAACTGCAATGTCAAATGCTAATGGCCCTTCAACAATTACATTTTTTCCAAATACCCCTTCATTAGATGCTTTTACCAATAAATCTGCATCTATAGTTGCTTGCATTTTAGGATTTACTTTTTCTTTGGCTGCTAGACATGCTACTTTAATAGTTTCCATCCCTAGAGATTGAGCTGCTTGTACAGAATTTTTAAGTATTTTTTCCTTTTGGTTGTAATCTGGAGATATATTCATTCCTCCATCAGTTAACAATAGTAATTTGTGATAATTATTTAACTCATATATCATCACATGGCTTAATAAACTATCAGTCCTAAGACCATAGTCTTTATTTAAAACTGACTTTAAAAGTATTGAAGTGTCTAATAATCCTTTCATTATGAAGTCTGCTTCTTTATTAGATACTAACTGTACTGCAATTTTAGAACTTTCTTCTATATCATTGGAGTTTATTATTTTTATATCATCTAAATTAAAATCTATTTTATTAGATATATAATTTATTTTTTCCTCATCTCCAACTAATATAGGTTTTATTATACCTTTTTCAACTGCATCTTTTACTGCAATTAAAACTTCCTCGTCATGTGCTGCTGCAACAGAAAGTATAACTTTTTCACTGCCCTTAAGATTCTCTAATATGTCGTCTAGTTTTTTTATCATATTAAGCCCCCCTTATTTTAATACTTATTTAAATCATAGCACAAATATACCAAAAAAGACTTCCTTTAAGGAAGTCTTTTTTAAATTTATCTATACTTGTCTAATTCTCTTAAGCAAGCTACTGTTATTTCATCTTGTGGGTCTAATTCATACGCTCTTTCTATATAGTATATAGCATCATCTAATTCATTGTTATTTAAGTATGCCATACCTAAATTACATAATATCTCCGGGTCTTCTTTTATTTTAGCTGCTGTTTCAAAATGCTCTATTGCCTTTTCTATATTAAAAGTTTCAGCTTCGCAAAGACCTAATTCCACCATAGCATCTACTTGATGTGGTTTTATTAATAGTATTTTTTCAAAATACTTTTTAGCTTGTTCTATCTCATTCATATTTTTATAAGCTAAGCCTATCATAAATAGTAAATTCCACCAATCTGAATGGTCTTCTTCAAGAGGTAATAATTTTTCTAAGCCTTCTTCATTTTTTCCTTGGAATACTAAACTATATCCTTCTTCATATTGAACCTTAAAATCCATTTTACCTATATTTTCTTGTACTTCACTAACTAATTCTGGATCTAATCCTAATTTTAAAGATTCTTCCCATATTACCTTAGCTTTTACATATTGACCTTGGTTATAGTAATGATATCCTAGATGATAATATCCAAGTGAGAATCCTTCATCTAATTGAATTACACGTTCTAACTTAGACAGTGCTTCAAGTAAAAACATATTCATCGCATCATTTTCCATATCCTTTTGATACTTTTGAGCTACTTCTTGGCACACTATAGCATAGTGATATAAACCTTCTATATCTTCAGGGTACATAGTTATAAGAGTTTTTAAGTATATTAGAGAATCTGTGTATTCTCCAATATCAAAATATTTTCTAGACATATATCCCATATAAGCTCTTAAATCTAAATTTATTTTTTCCTTGAAAGCATTTAGGAACTTTACATATTCTTCATTATGCTTAAACTTGCTGTCTATACCCATTATAAATATCATTGCATCTGCTATAGACATTGCATTTATATTATCTTGTGCAGTTTTTTCTTTTATACCTTTTACTAATACCTCATTCTTTATAGGTACATCTAAACCACCCTTTGGTATATTATATCCTTCTACTTGAAATTCTCCATCATGTTTAATAGTTATAAATGCCAATTCTTCTGCTTTTTTTAATAAGTATTTTTCTATTTTAAAGTTCATGCTATTCTCCTTCTTATAAATCTATACTATATGCTTTTGATTTTTCAAATATCTTTTTATCATCATATACAAATAGTACTACATTATCCTTTTTCTCTATATTAGCTTTGATATCATTTTTTAATTTTAGAATATCAAAGTTAAAAGGTTCAAAGTGAACATATTTTATTATATGTTTTGCTGGTTTATTTTCAAACCTAGGTATATATTTTAATATATTTTCTTCATTTTGTAAGAATAAGTGACATCTATTTTTAAAGTCTTCTAACTCTAATTTATTAAAGAATTGTGGAATATTAGATGTCTTTCCTAGTGATATGTAGTCATACTTTAATATATCATTAAACATATCATTATTTATATTTATTTTATCATTATAAAAATCTAATAATATTTTATATAACTGATTTTTACCTTGTGCCATATCGAAGTATCCATTTTCATCAAAGTATGTAGCAAACTCTTCAAAGAATTTAAATGGACTCTCACTATAATAGTTAAAGATTATGTATCTCATAGATAATACAAAGTTTTTAGAGTTGTAGTATCTTTCTAATATTTCTTCTATATCTTTTAGCTTTAGTATTTGTGAGTAACTTATATAATCATTATATAAAACTTCATATGGGGGATAGTCTTTGTATCTATATCCGTGTTTTTCAGCTCGATCTCTTACACCTGTCCCTTTTATCATTTTTAAGAAACCTAATTGTAAATGTTCTATACCTAAATTAAATACATCATTAAACGATTTTTCAAAACTTGAATAATCTTCATATGGAAGTCCTGCTATTAAATCCAAGTGTTGATGTATGTTTCTATATGAAGCTACCTTTTGAACTACATACGATAACTTTTTAAAATCATCTCTTCTTCCTACTTCTTCTAAAACTTTTTCATTAGTAGTTTGGACACCTATTTCAAATTGGAAAAGACCTTCTTTACAATCTGCTAGGAAATCTAGTATATCATCGTCTAATAAATGTGCTGTAACTTCAAAGTGATATGTAGTATAGTCATTATCATTTTCCATAAGGAAGTTCATAATTTCTTTTGCAAATTCTTTATTTGCATTAAAAGTTCTATCTATAAACTTTATTTGAGATACTCTTGCATCTATTAAAGCTTTTAAATCTTTTTTTACTCTCTCTATACTGAAATATCTTAATCCCTTTAAAGTTGAAGATAAGCAGTATTGACAGTTAAACGGACATCCTCTTGATGTTTCATAATAAACAATTCTATTTTCATATTCAGTTGGGTCTAAATTTTCATAAGGGCTAGGTATTTCATCTAGATTTTCAAGTAATGCTTTAGGTCTATTAGTTATTATATTATTACCGTCTCTGTAAACTATCCCTTCAACATCACATATATCCATGTTTCCTTGTAAATACATTACCAAATCTCTAAATACAAGTTCGCCTTCTCCACATAGTATATAATCTACAAAAGGATAGTTTCTCATAGAACATTCACTATCATAAGTTACTTCCGGTCCACCTAAAGCTATTTTAGTATTTGGTTTAACTTTTTTTATGTTATCACAAAGTTTTACTATATCATTTACGTTCCATATATATGTAGAAAATAATATTATATCATAATCGTTCTTATGTATATCTTTTAAGATATAATCTAAATCATTATTTATTGTATATTCTTTTAAATCTACTTCTACTAAGTCTTTTACAAATTCTTTTAGATATCTTATAGCTAAATTTGTATGTATAAACTTAGAGTTAAGTGTTGTTAATAATATTTTCAATTATTTCACCTCTTTTTATATTGTTATATATTTTTGTATGCTTTTTAGGTTAAAATAGTATATGTAATATCTTATCAAATTATTTTTTAATAGAAGGTTTTTACATATTTTTTGTAGAATATTAGTATTAAGTATATATGATTAGAAAGGAAGTTTTTTATGGGATTAATTGACCAAGTGTCTATCAACGCTTTATCTAAAAGAGATTTATTACTTATTGTAAAGGCATTAGAATATACTAATGAAAACACAGGCCTTGAAGATTTTCTAGAGCTTAGAAATAGTATCGTAAAAGAACTATGTTTTTTAACTGATACTACTGAAGAAGAATTCGTAAATTATTTAGAATCTACTAACTAATAACTTAAGATTTTTTGAATTTTAACGAGTATATACCTGATTTAGATTTTACGTCTATCTTTAGTATATTGTTACTAAATTCTTTTGATATAACTGTTATTTGGTTAAGTATAGGATCTATTACTATATCTCCTTCATTAAGGCTGATTAAGTTGCGTGGATCTACATTTTTATCATACATTTTTTTATTGATTTTATAATTTCTCAATTTGCAAATGTACTCTGACATTGATAAAATAAAATCTATATTGTCTATATCATTATTTGTTTTTTCACCTAATATAGATAGTATAGATTTTTTTATACTTTTAATTCCATCGTTAGGCACTTCTCTATCTTCTATATAAATATCATATAATATGTTTAATAAACTACCTACTATCTTTTCATCATTATAGTTTTCAGCTTTTAAATCTATATACTTATCAATTTCTTGTATAATCTTAATTCTTTCCATTTGAAATTTAATAGTATTGACTTTATCTAATTCTATTGAGAATTCTATAATTCTTTCCTTCATAATTTGAAGTAATTCACTATATTCTATATTTTTATTTTCTATAATCTTTTGAACTATTATATTATATAAAACCGAACCCAATATATAATCAAATGCAAAGTCTTCTTTTTTAAGATATTTTATATACTTTTGAATTAAGCCAACTACCTCATCTTCACTTTTCTTTATATTTGTATTTGAAAGTATTACTGGTAGTAGTATATTTAATATATTATTATACTCTATTTTTTCTCCATAAAATCTAAAATAAATTAATTCATCTTTTAATCTTGTATTATCTATATAAACATATCTTTGCTTCTCATCATCAACTAAACATTTTGTATTTATTATAATTAAATCTTTTAAGCTTTTATCGCCCATATCAAATGCAAAAGTATAGGCATCTTTTATTATGTTATCTTTCATCAATATTACCTTCCTCGTGTAATACTCTATAATAATTATTTTTATCAACTACCATATTTAATATACTTGTATTTAAGTAGCTTGTCTATAATTATAACTCTTTTTAAAAAAAAGAGACAGCATTAAGCTGTCATTTATTCTGGGGAATAGTAGTGTACAAGATATCTGTTTTCTACTATATACTATCATTATACGATATTACATTTTTAGATGTAAAGTATCAGTTTTCGACATCCCCCATATTTTTTATATTATTACATTCTTTCTGGTGCATGCATTCCAAGTAACTTCAGACCATTTTCTAAAGATTGTCTAGTTGCTTCAACTAAAGCAAGTCTTGCTTTTCTTACTTCAACATCATCAACTAATATTGGATTGTCATGATAGAATTTATTGAATGCTTGAGCTAAATCTAATACAAATCTAGTTATTACATGCGGTTCATTTTTTCTAAGTCCTGCAAGTATACACTTATTGAAAGATGCTATAACTTTTAAAACTTCTGCGCTATCTACATCATTTAATAAGTCATAATTTATATCTGTTGTAACTTCTTCATTAGATTTTCTAAGTACTGCACAACATCTAGCATGAGTATATTGAACGTATGGACCTGTTTCTCCATCAAAGCTTAATGTTCTATCCCATGAGAATGTGTAATCTTTTATTCTACTATTAGATAATTCTTGGAACACTACTGCCCCAACACCTACTTGCTTAGCTATTGTATCAACATTTAAAGCATTTGGGTTTTTAGCAAGTATTGTTTCTTTAGTCTTATCTATCGCTTGATTTAATACATCTTCTAAGAAGACTACTCTACCTTTTCTTGTAGACATAGTTCCATTTTCAAGTGCAACCATACCAAATCCAACGTGAACTAAGTCTTTAGCCCATTCAAATCCCATAAGCTCTATAACTTTAAACCATTGTTCAAAGTGTAAGTTTTGTTGAGTACCAACTACATACACACACTTATCAAAGTTATAAGTTTCATGTCTATATATAGCAGCTGCTAAATCTCTTGTCATGTATAATGTTGAACCATCATTTTTAGTTATAAGTGCCGGTGGCATTTTATAATCTTCTAAGTCTACTATTCTAGCACCCTTAGATTCTTTTAAAAGATTTTTTTCTTCTAACATCTCTATTACTCTAGGCATTTTATCTGAATAGAAACTTTCACCTGCTAAAGAGTCAAATTCTATATCTAATAAATCATAAACTCTATTGAATTCTTTTAAACTCTCATCTCTGAACCATTGCCATAACTGAGTAGCTTCTTCATCACCATTTTCTAGTTTAGTGAACCATGCTCTTGCTTCATCTTCCATTTCTGGATGAGCTTCAGCTTCATCATGGAATTGTATGTATAATTTTAATAATTCTGGTATTGGATTTGACTCTACTACTTCTTTATTTCCCCATTTTTTGAAAGCAACTATAAGCTTACCAAATTGAGTACCATAATCACCTAGATGGTTTATTCTTGTTGTATTGTATCCTTGAGATTCATACATTTTGTATAGAGCATTTCCTATTACTGTAGTTCTTATATGTCCTATATGGAAAGGCTTAGCAATATTTGGAGATGAGAACTCAACTATAACATTTTCGTCTTTTCCTACTTCACTGCGCCCATAGTTTTCTTTTTGTGTTAATACATCTTTTATAACACTTTCTGCTAATTGAGATTTGTTAACGAAGAAATTAACATATCCGCCTAATGGTATTATCTTTGATATAGCACCTTGAGCGTCTAATGTTTCGCATAACTCAGCTGCTATCATATTAGGAGCTTTTCTAAATACTTTTGCTAATTTGAAACAAGGAAAAGCGTAGTCTCCCATATCTTTATTTGGTGGTATTTCTATTAATGCTATTATCTCTTCTACAGATAAATCTTCTATTTTCTCTTTTAGGCAATTTGCTATTGCTATTTTAAAATCTTGCATGTTATTTCTCCTCTCTTATTCTTATTATTTTATGGTAAATCAATTTCTGAGTTTTTTCAAGCTATTTGGCATTTTTCATAGTTATATTTTGAAATCTAAGTATATTAATTTAAATTACTTAATTATAAGCATGATAAAATCAAATTATAATTCTGTTTCACTAATTACTTTTATTCCGTTTTTTCTAAATAATGCTGTAGTAATTCCTACACCATTTATTTTTTTACCTGAAAAACTTCCATCATATATAAAATTACATCCACAAGACGGACTTCCTTCTTTTAATATAGCTTCCCTACATCCATATATTTTAGCTATTTTTAAAGACTCATTAGCGCCTTTTATAAATTCGCTACTTACATCTCTATTATTTTTATCAACTATTTTAGATTCATTATTTATTGCATTATACCCATCACCATTTATTATTTCTGCTGGATTTCTAGGAGTAGAAAGCCCTCCTAATTGTTCTGGGCAAATTAATACAAACTTTTTATTTTTTAAATAATTAACTACTTTTTCATTCTCATTATTATTACCGTTGTACTTACAATTTATTCCAAGTAAGCATGCTGATACTGCTATCATAGTAACAACCTCTTATATTTATTTTAATTTGACTATTGTAACACCGGCTCCACCTTCACCATATTCTCCGGCCCTTTGTGACTTAACATGTCTATTTCTTTTTAATACATCTTGAAGTCCTGATTTTAATACTCCTGTACCTATACCGTGTATAACAGTAACACTTTCAAGACCTGCTACATATGCATCATCTAGATACTTTTCAACTTCCATTCTAGCTTCTTCTAAATTTAATCCTCTTAAATCTACCTCACTTCTTACATTTCCTGATTTAGATTTAATTATTTTTCTCGTTTGTTTTGTAACAGTTGTTTTAGGGTCTTGTTTTGCTCTTTGTAGCGATTTAAATGGAAGAGTCATCTTCATTATTCCAATTTGAACTACTGCTTCTTTTTTATTATTATCAACAGATACAACACTACCTTGTTGGTTTAGAGTTATTACCTTTACTTCTTCGCCTTGTCTTAAATCTTTTATTTCTTTTGTAACAACTTTTGGTTCTATCATACTTTTAATAGTTGGTTGAAGGCTTCCCATAGAATTTGTTAATTCTTTTCGAAGTTCTTCTATTCTTTGGTTCTTTTCTTTTGAAGCTCTTTCTTCTTCTAGCTTTCTTAGTTCTTTTATTATATTATCAACATCTTCTTTTGCTTGTCTTGTAACTCTAAATGCTTCACTTCTTGCTTGTTCCATAAGCTTTTCTCTTTTAGCTGATAATTTTGAAAGCTTTTCTTCATATTCATTTTTAAGTCTTTCAATTTGAGATTTTAATTTTTCCGCTTCTTCTCTTTCTTTTACAGCCTTTATCCTATTCTTCTCAACATTTTGAAGAACATCTTCTATTGCTATGTTATCAGAATTTATAAATTCCTTAGCTCTAGTTATTACATGTGAATTAAGACCTAGCTTTGTTGATATTTCAAATGCATTTGATTTTCCTGGCACTCCTAATAAAAGTTTATATGTTGGACTTAATGTTTCTAAATCAAATTCTACTGCTGCATTTTCTACACCTTCTGTAGTTAATGCATAATTTTTAAGTTCACTGTAGTGAGTTGTAGCTATACAATTAGCTCCAGCCATATGTACATCTTCTAATATTGCTATTGCAAGGGCAGCTCCTTCTACTGGATCTGTTCCAGCACCTAGTTCATCAAATATTGCTAAAGAATTCTCACTTACTTCTTCTAATATAGAAACTATATTTGTCATATGAGATGAGAAAGTTGATAAACTTTGCTCTATACTTTGTTCATCTCCAATGTCAGCAAATACATTATCATATACACACATACTACTTCCAAAATCAGCTGGTATATGTAATCCACTTTGAGTCATAAGTGCAAATAGTCCTACTGTTTTGATAGTAACAGTTTTACCACCTGTATTTGGACCAGTTATAAGTAATGTATGGAATTCTCTACCTAAATAAACACTATTTGGTACAACTTTGTCTTTATCTAGTAATGGGTGTCTACCATTTCTTATATTTATATACTTATCTTCGTTTAATGTAGGCTCAACACCTCTCATCCCCACAGATAATTTTCCTTTTGCAAATGCAAAATCAAGCCTTCCTAAAATCTCTTGATTTGAAATTAAATCTTGTGATATTTCTCCAATCATAGCTGATAACTCAGCTAAAATTCTTTCTATCTCTTCTTTTTCTAAAAGTCTTAATTGTCTTAATTCATTATTCATATCAACTATACTCATAGGCTCTATAAATAAAGTGGCTCCTGATGATGATTGGTCATGCACTATACCTGATACTTGCGATCTATATTCTGCTTTTACAGGCACTACAAATCTATCTCCTCTTACAGATATAATTGCATCTTGAAGATATTTTTGATAAGTTGTAGAGCTTATTATTGAATTTAATTTAGATCTTATAGATTGATTTTTTTGTACTATTCTTCGTCTTAAATCCCTTAGTGTGCTTGATGCATTATCAGATATTTCTATTTCACTTATTATTGCATTATATATAGCATCTTCTATATCTCTATATGCATATAAAGAATTTGATAGAGATTGTATTATTGGATAGTTGAAATCTTCTTCATCACTACCAGAAAAATTATTTTTTAATGTTCTAGCTGCTCTTAAAGTATCTGCTATCATAATTAAGCTTCCTGGGTCCAGCGATGCCCCTATATCAGCTCTTTTAGCCTTATCTTCTATATCATGTATTCCTTGTAATCCAATACTTCCTCTTTTTATATATATCGCTTGTGCTTCGCTAGTTTCCTTAAGCATATACTTAACGTCTTCAAAATTAGAGCTTGGTGTTAAATTTTCTATATATTTTAAACCTAGAGAAGATGAAGCTTTTTCTTTCAATATGTCGATTACTTTATTGAATTCTAAAACTCTTAGTGCTTTCTCGTTCATACTTCCTCCTTAATGTATATATTTATTTTAATGTGTATTTTATGTAAGTTTGTATTATACTATTTATATATTATACATAATCATAGTTTATTTGTACTATAAAAATCTAGTTTAAGTGATTTAAATTAGGTTTTTGGGTATATTATTTACTTAATATGTGTATATTAATCTAGTTTGTATTAGAATTTATTTAAAATAAAGCATTTACTAGATACTTTGTTCATGTAACTTGCACGATCGCACAAGTACAGACGGCAGAAATTATATTAAAGGGAGTGTTATTTATGGAAAACGTATTAAAAGGTTTACAACCAGAAATTGTGTTTAATTATTTTGAAGAAATATCTCAAATTCCTCGTGGTTCTGGAAATGAAAAAGCTATAAGTGACTATCTTAAAAGTTTTGGTGAAAAATTAGGTCTTGAAACTATACAAGATAATGCACTAAACATAATAATAAGAAAGCCTGCTACAAAAAGTTTTGAAAACTGTCCTGGTGTAATACTTCAAGGACATATGGATATGGTATGTGAAAAAAATAAAGATACAGATCATGATTTCACAAAAGATCCTATAAAATTAAGAACTGAAGATGATTTTATATATGCAACTGGAACTACTTTAGGAGCAGATAATGGTATAGCTGTTGCTATGGGTATGGCAGTATTAGCATCTAATGATTTAGAGCATCCTGCAATTGAATTATTAGTTACTTCTGATGAAGAGGCTGGTATGACTGGTGCTATGGCACTTGATGGTAGCTTACTTAAAGGAAAATACATAATAAACCTTGACTCTGAAGAAGAAGGACATTTATTAGTTAGTTGTGCTGGTGGTACTACAGCTACATCAAAACTTCCTTTAACTTTTGAAAACGTTGACTCTAACAAGCAAGCTTTATTAGTTGAAATCAAAGGTTTACTTGGTGGTCACTCTGGTATGGATATAATAAAACAAAGAGCAAACTCTAATAAATTGATGGGGAGATTATTAAACTTACTAAATGTAAATTATGATTTAGCTAAAGTTGAGGGTGGTTCTAAGAATAATGCAATACCTCGTGAATCTGACTGTGTGATAGTTGTTGATAAAAATGAAGTTGAAAACGTTAAGTCACAAATAAGTGAAATAACTAATATATTAAAAAATGAATTTGCTACATCAGATCCAGGATTAGCTATAGAATGTTCTGATACTAATGTAGATAAAGTATTCTCATGTGATTCTAAAGATAAAGTTATAAAATTAATGAATGTAATACCTAACGGAATCCAAACTATGAGTATGGATATAGAAGGATTAGTTGAAAGTTCAACTAATTTAGGTGTTGTTAGAACTTTAGAAAATGAAATTACATTTGAATGTGCTGTTAGAAGTTCTGTTAAAACATTAAAAGAAGATATAACTAAGAGAATGGATTTATTAGCTAATGCTTTAGGCGGTAAATTAGAATTAGATAGTGATTATCCAGCTTGGGAATATACTAAAGGGTCTAAATTAGAAGAAATATGTTTTAATACTTATAAAGAATTAACAGGTAAAGAACCTATAATAATGGCTTTACATGCTGGCCTTGAGTGCGGATTATTACTTGATAAAATGCCACATGCTGAAGCAATATCTCTAGGACCTAACATGTTTGAAGTTCATACTCCTAATGAACATTTAAGTATATCTTCGACTAAAAATACTTGGGATTATTTAGTTGCAATACTTAAATCTATGAATGTTCAATAATAATAATAAAGGTAAAGTTTTTAACTTTACCTTTTTTATTTAATCTTATCCTTACATTGTTATATCTAAATATGTTATCAGTAGCCATCCATCATCTTTAAATTATATAATAGTTTTCAATTATCCATACTTATTTTATATACTTTAACTTATTTATTTTACTAGTTTTAAAATTATTTATTAATCTTTGAATTTATAATTAATTTTTTAAATTTTTACTCTTTTATATTTATTTTTTATATTATTTTTATATAAATTTCTTAAACTCTCAATCGTTTTATTTTCCATATCTTTTTTTCTTATTAAAGCTGCTTGGTCAATATTGAAGTAATTAATAAAATAATTTTTAGTTTCGAATACTTTATAAAATTGATCATACTTAATTTTACTCTCACCTTCAATTACTGTACTCTTTGCAGTTAAAAAACTTTCATAAAAATCTAGTATTCCTTGTGAGTTGAATGTGCCTAATTTATCAGTTTTAATTCTTTGCTTAATTTTCACTTCAATCTTAAATATAATAGTTAATATGAATACTATGATTAATATAATAAAATAAATAAAAAAATCTTTTATATAAAATTCATTTTCACTATAAGCAAGAAGTGTAGATAAAAAAGCTATAAATAAAATCATAACTGGAATTTTTATTTTATTTTTTAAAAATATTGCTATATATAGAAAGTTACGATAATCTTTCTTTTCCATAGATGTTCTTACTGTAAATAGTTTATTGTCATTCATTTTTCTACCACCTTAAATTAATAGTAATATACATTCTACTTATTGTACTATACCTTGAGTTTAAATTATTTTAACTTATGTTCTCTAATAATTCCTGTAATAGAATAACATTTAATACTATTTAATTCTATATATTAGGCTTGAATAGTCATTATTTGGGTTTAAATGGATATATAATAAAATTTATTTTTTCTCTAATTTAATTTTTTAATAAAAAAATACACTTAATAATAAATTAAGTGCATTTAAGGTATTAGTTATTTATTTAATATATTGTAATAATTTATTATATGTTTTTTCTGTATCTTCTCTATTTTTTTCGTTATAATAAATAATTTTATCATTTTTAAGTTTAATTTTTATATAAGGTTTTTTCCCCTTATAAAGGTATACTGTTGCTTCTTCACCCTCAACATTATATGCACCTCTAGAATAAATAAAAGTACCAGATCCAGTTATTTTACTTGTAATATTTATATCTTCTAAAAGTTCAATATTTTTAATATCTCCCATCTTAAAAGACGTCATTTGCATCCTAACTTTATCATCTTTTATGGTTAATTCATGCCCACCTGTTACATCAACAGTAGCTAAAATTATACATGGTATAAGACATACTAACATAATAAAAGAAAATACTATTCTTTCATATTTTTTAGTAGACGAATTTTTTTCAACATTAGTATCATTTTTATACTTTTTATATATATGGTTATAGCAAAGAATTAAAGCAATAACTCCTGGTAAACCAAGTATACCTATGATGATATATCCAATATCCCCAAATAAAAGTTCTAATGGTATACATAAAAGAAATGATAATCCATATACTATCCACATTATGCCATTTGCTCTATTATAAGATTTTATATCTCTAATTTCTTCTGGCTTTACTACAGTTCCAGCCCAAAAATGCATTGGAGTTTTTCTTTTTAAAGAATAAATTCCCATACCTATGAAAATTATAACTACTGGCATTATTGATATGAAAGTCACTACATTCTCTCCCATAATGTATCTCCTGCTTTTATTTTATAAAGAATCCATCTATCTCCATATTTTCATTGTAAACTACCTCAAATTGAATTTTTCCCTTTTTAAACTTTGTAATCTCTATAACTTTCGCATAACCTTCAATTCCAACTACACCTTCTTTACTTATCTCTTCGAATTCTCCTAATTTACCTTTTAAAGAGTCCCATGAAACCTTTAAATCTTCAGGCTTAAATTCCGCCTTCATCTTATCGCTCATTGTCTCTATCATTTTATCAAATTCTTCATTTAAAAATAAGTTTACAACTTCTTGACCCCTTGATTTTAAAGTAGCTTCATCGAATGCATCACTTAATTTTGAACTACTACACCCTACTAATATAACCCCTGTTAAAAGTGCTACTAATAATAATTTTACTCTCTTCATAATTTTTCTCCCTCACTTATAATCTTTTTAGATAAACTATCTTGTTTATATAATCTTTTAGAATATACTGCAAACCCTGCTAATACTAATCCACATATGAATATATAACTCTCAACTCCAACTATTCCAACGCCAAAAACTTGTGGAAGTATAACCAGCGGTGCATTTACTAATGTATGAACTAGTATTGCAATAAACAAGTATAAAATCTTTTTATTCCTAACTCCATAAAGAACAATCATAGATAAACCTATATGAATTGCCATAGCACTAATTCTTTCAAATCCTGATGCAAGTGCTAATCCAGGAGTTAAACTTATACATTGGTTGTAAAGTAAACTTAAAGCTTCACTTGAGTCTGCATTTATTGTTCCATTATTTATCATAATACAAACTATCAATGTAGATAAACAAGATACTCCAGTTAAAAGTATTGCCTCTATTCCTCCATGTCCAAATCCATAAGATATACCATCATCAAACTCATGATTATTTTTTAATAAGTATTTGAAGGCTATATACCTTCCTACTTCTTCAAATATTCCAGCAGTTAATCCTAAGAATATTCCATATAAATAAGGATTTGTCTGCATTTTTATAAACCACATCATATTAGGAAGTACATAAGTTAATATCGGTACCCGAATTAACATCTGTGATATAAAAAATATTAACATCCCAACAAGAAAGCTCTTGGGTATTTTTTTATGCTTTTTTGCAAAATATATAAAACTTATTATTGGTATTAAAAAACATACTAAAGTGCTTACAGCTAAGCTTACTATAACACTACTTTCAATCATACTTATCCCACCTTTACATTGGTATTATAATATTTACTTTGAACTCACTTTCATCAAAGTTTATTAGCATAGTTCCATCATATTTTTTTAATGATTTTTTTATATTTTCAATTCCAAGGCCTTGGTGGTTTTCTTTAGTCGATTTAAACTTTTTATTCTTCTGCATTGGTTTAGTAGTTATAGAATTTGATATATTTATTACTAATAATTCATTAAATTTATTTATATCTAAATTTATATAACCTTTATCTTTAGTTGCTTCAATAGCATTATCTAATAAGTTCGCAAATATAGTAGTTATATCTATATCTCTTATAAATTCTAAATTTACATCACCTATTCTACATTCTATATTTATATCTTTATCTTTGGTATAGTTAAACTTTTCGTTCAATATTATGTTTAATACTCTGTTACTTGTATAGTATTTTTGATTTAATTCATTTAACATCTTATGTATATCATCTGTATAATGCTTAGCAGTTTCTGTATCATTAATCTTATGAAGTTCTTCAATGGTATTTAAATGATTTCTTATATCATGAGCTAATTTTCTTGAATCTTGATATTTTCTTTCTAAATTATCGTAGTATTTATATTGAAGCTTAGATTGTTGCTGATACAAATTAATTTCATTTTGTAGTACATTATTTTTAGATATATTTTCAAACATGTATGTTACATATATATTTACTATAAATATCATGATTGCATTTATAATGAATAATACAATTTCTTCTATACCTGCATATATCTTCATATAGCTTAAAAGTGTGAACATATAAACTATACTGAATATTGGAATAATCATAAATCCAATAAATTGTGTAAACTTTAATCCACTTATTTTTCTTCTGTTCATAAATCCTATTGCAAACCTTGCATAAATAAATTCCATAAGTCTTATTGATATTACAAGTACTATTGGATAATATGCCGTATTTCCAATATATACACTAGTAGTTTGAATTATTAAACTTGTTAGTATAGCTGCTAATCCATCACATAGAAAAAATCCAGCTGAAAATATTAAATAATATAATTTACATGACTTCGAATCATTGTATCCGAAATGTCCTATTAAAATCATTCCTATAGTCATGACTAATATATTAAGAAACCCATTTCCCATTAAAGATACCATTGTTACTATAATTGAGTAAATTAAATATATTGATATATAAAATATCTTACTTTTATAAATATTTCTCTCTAACTTATTCATAACATAAAAGTAAATATAAGTTACAAAGAAATTTCCTAAGATCGGTAATAAAATAAACGCAAATATGTTTATATGATTTTCGATTATACTCTACCCCCTTCTATTTCTTTCAATTTTATTACTAAGGTAAATATTTAAACTTTGCCTAAATTGGGTAGATTTTTTTTGTGATAAAGGTATAATACTACCATCCATCATATGAATATCATACCCTTTTACAGATTTTACGTTATATAAATTTATTGAAAAACTTTTATGGGGCATTACAAAACCATACTTCTCCATTTTACTTCCTATATCTGAAATTTTTTCTTTAATAATATAAGAATAGTCTTTAGCTTTCATAATTACCTTTCTTAACTTATATTCAAAATAATAAATATCTTTTATGTCAATTCTTACAATACCTTCTGTCGTATTAAATTCTAAAATTTCACTTATTTCTTCATTCATATACGAAAGAGCTTCATCTAATTGATGATGTATATCTTTTTCGCAAACAGGCTTTACTATATATCCAAATGCATGAACACTAAATGCAGATGATGTATAATCTGTGTAGTTTGTTACGTATATTATTTTTACAAGCTTATCTTTTTCCCTTATTCTTTTTGCTGTCTCTATTCCGTTTATGCCTTTCATATCAATATCTAAAAATACAATATCAAAGTTAATATAGTCTTTTATTAACTCTTCACCACTTAAGTACGTGTGTATTTGAGCTTTCGATTGTAAGTAATCTTCTACTATTGCTTTAGTTTTATTTAATATATTTATTTCATCATCGCAAATAGCTATTTTTAACATAATACCCCTTCCCTTTAATGTTTTTAGTATAAAAAGATAATAAACTATTTAACATATTGTTTGCAATAAATTTACTCAAGTTACAGTAAATTATACCTAATGTACAGTTACATAAATAATCTGATTTTAAAATAAAAAAATATCTCAAAAACTATAATTTTGTAGAAAAACCTGATAATATAATAAATATATTATACTTTAAAATAAAGTTCTTAAATATCAAATAAAAAGGAGGGATATGAGTGAAAAATATAAAAATATTTAATTTACTTGAAAAAAGTTTTATATCATTAAGACATACTAACAAAAAAATCTGGATAATAGGGATTATAATAGCTATATTGTCAGGTGGTCTTAATATCTATGATAGTAGTAATGATTATTTTTCTGGAGACTCTGATTATGATTATTCATACACAAATGATGAAAACAATATAGGCTTAGAAGATGAAATTTATCAAGAGAATGGGTACATAACTGGCGAAGAATTTACCAATGTTGTAGATGATATATTTACATTTGGATTAGGAGCTATAATAATGTTTGTAATTGTAATACTTGCTCTTGTTTTAATAATAGCAATTATATTAGGATTATTAATTAGTGTAGCTAATTATTACTTACAACACAGTATTTGTGAGATATTGTCTAAAGAAAAAATAGAAAGGGCACCTTTAGGATTAGTTATTAAGGTTAATTTTATAGTCCTTTTAAAAGTTACATTCGGTCTTATATTATTTGTAATTCCAGGGGTTATAATTGGTCTAAAATATGCACCAGTAAACTACATAATGTGTAAAAATCCAGAACTTTCATATAAAGAAGTTTTAAAAAATGCTAAAGAGCTTAGTAAAGGATTTAAGTGGAAGATGTTTGTATCTAATTTATTAATAGGTACTATTGCAGTAGTTGTTATATTATTATGTTCATTAAGTGTATTTGCACCAGGATATATATTAATTGATTTCGCAGAAATGATTTTAACGCTTGCTTTATCTACATTTGCAACTGTTTTTAGTGGATTATATAATATACATTTATTCAATGCTATTAATGATTTTAAAAATCCAGTAAACTTAGAATTTTAGAAAATTTTATTTTAAATTACATGTAAAGTATAATGTGTAGTCATTAAAATAACCTCCTTTAAAATCATACATATAGTATGTTAAAAGGAGGTTATTTTGTTATGCAAAATATTATTTTCTATTTTTAAAGTTTATTTTAGTTACATTATCTTTTTTAGCATTCTTTGGTGATATCATCCCACCTTTTAAAGCTAGTAAGCTTTCTATTTCTTCTGGATATATACTTAATCCACAGTTTCCTAAGTTATCCACTAAAGTTTGTCCATTCATTATCTTATTATCTATTAACATTTCCACAGATTTTTTCAATAATTGTGGACTTGTAGCTTTTATATTTTCATCTAATGGTTCTGTTTTTAACCATCCCTTTTTATCCATTTCATTCATTAAGTACATATACTTTTTATAATTTATAGCTCCTAAAGTATACGCTCTTAAAATCATTGCAGATATTGGAACTATCCACTTTTTCTTTAATCCTACGTAATCTTCTAATTCATTAACATTATCTAAATCAGCCCAAAAAGTTTCTTTTGGTAATAAAAATGCACATGCAAATTCATCTTTTGAGAATTTTTTAGATGGTATGTTGGCTTCTGTTGATACTATATATGCTAGTTCATAAGCTAAATCAAAATTTCTTATTGTTGCTGATTTTCTATCATTTCCTAGAGATACTAAATATCTACTTACCTTATCTATACTTTGCTTTTGAGTAAATGACATAGATCCTTTTTTATCCACATTTATAGATGATATTGCTATTCCATTTACTTCTAGTAATGTAGTCATATTCCCTATAGGTCCATCTCCTAATCCCCAATATCTTCTAACCTTAGTAGCTAATTCTTCTATATCATCATACTTACTTAAGTTGTCTGCTAATTTCATTTCTGGGAATTTTATATATCCTTCTATAAAAGATATAATTTTATGAGTCATTACTAATTTTTCTTTATAAGATATTTCTTCTACTCTTGGTATTGGTGATTCTGGTCTAATGTGAGTACTTTCAACTAATACCTTTATACTATCTTTTTGGAAGAAGTACTCTCTTGGGAACTTTAGTGCATTTGATATTTTCATTTCATTTTCAACAACTGGCTTGTACTTTTCTTCTTCAAAAGCTATTAGGTCTTTCTTATTTATTTTAGTTTCACTAGCTAATTGATCTATTGTTTTACCTCTATACATTCTTGCAACTTTTAATCTTTTTCCGTTAAATATCTTTTTTTTGCTCATATTTTATCTCACTTTCATAATTTATGATATCCGTCATCTTAAAATTTAAAATGCTCTGGATAAAAGTAATACCCAGAGCATTATTCAAATAATATTATGTCGATAATATTATCATATTTATTATATATAGTCAATTATAAGCCTAATTTGTCACTTATTCCCTGCATAGCTTCTAAAGATATTTTTGCAAATTCATTGAATGGTATGCCTATTTCTTCAATGCTTCTCATTGCTTCTCTACTTGCGCCCGCCGCAAATTTTAATTCTTTCATACGTTTAGTAATTGATTTTACTTTTACGCTAGATATTTTTTTATCTGGATATATAAGTGCTATCGCTGTAATAAATCCTGTTATAGGATCTGCCGCATATATTGCCTTATCCATAGTGCTTATTCTTTCAACTTCATTATCATAGTTATGAGCCTTTATAGCTTGATATATGTATTCATTTCCAAACTTTTCTTTTTGAAGAAGTTCTACTGCTTTTATACCATGTAATTTTGATTCATCAGGATTATTTTTATAGTCTAACATATCTGAATCCAAATCATGTAAAAGTCCTGCTATCGCCCATTCTTCTTCTTTTTCTGGCTCTAATTTTTTACCTAGTTCCCTCATAACTGCTTCAACTGCATATGAATGTTTAAGCAAATGTTCACTATCTAGATATTTATTAAGTATTTCTACTGCTTGTTCTCTCATTTCCCTTTACCCTCCTAAACCTTTATACTTTATTTTATTATTATTCTACACCTCTATAATAATGGCCTGCACATACCCCTGCATCATCTAATTCATTATAAAGTTTTGTAGCTTTTAAACCAAGTTTGTAGTCATTATTTAATACTTCTTGATAAGCTTGTATTACTTTTCTAACAGTTTCTCCATCTTCTAATGTAAAATCTAATCTAAGTATATTTATTCCGATTTCATTTAGTTCTTCTAAATTATCTAACATACAAGTTACCTTTGAATTGTATATAGTACTTCTACAGAATATATCTTGAGATACTCTATATTTTTCATCTTTAAAGTCTTTTAAAGCATAAGTACTTTCCTTACATTTAGCAACTCTCTTATCTTTTTTACAGTCTCTTACAACTACGCCCATTGGACAATACTCTGTTATCATAAGTGGAGTATATCCATATACAACTCCTTCAATATCCATGTCTGTATATTTTAAAGTTTCTTTTATCTCATAAATATTTAATTCTTGAGATAAACATAATGTATTTGCTCCAACTTCTTTAAAGTAATTTACAGTTTCACTATTAAATGCATTTAAGTAATAGTCTATATTTAATTCTTTATCTTTAAAATAATCTAGCGGACCCCAGCTACCAATTTGTACAGAAGTTATTCCTGATTCTTTTACTTTATTTAGTTGTGAGTATTCTTTATATCTTATTATTCTAGGTGTAGAGTAAACTAATTTAGTATTATATTTATGTGACATTACTACGGCTTCATCTAAAGTTTTTACATCTTCATAATAAATTTTTCCAATGCCACATTCTAAAGCTTCTTTTAATTGTTCTAAATTCTTAACTTTTACAGATAAGCTTTCTTTATTATCTCTTTTTACTTTAGCCGGGTTATATTTTACTACTTTATTTTTATAACTTCTATTTTTTATCTTAACTCTTTCTTCGTCTAAAGCTTCAATACAATCTCTTCTCATTTGATTTAGTATACTTATTGGTAAACTTATATTATCATCTAAATCTATTTCTAAATTTCTTAATAAATATGGAGTATTACCCATTTTTTGCAATTGAGTTTCTACCTTTTCTTTACTTAAAGCCACTTTCATCGCTTTTTCTACTATTTTATCTCCAACTATTTTTGCACTATTTCCTTTAGTATCACTTATAGTTAATACTGGATTTTCACCTAATTTTATGCTAATTTTAGCATCTACATCATTTTTTATAAGCTCTTTATCTTGTTTAAATGTAGCTTGTACTCTATCTATTAATTCACTATCTGAAGTTTTAAATACTACTTGTCCTCTTTTAGCTTCACCAACAAAGTCTAGTTCTATTAAATCGCCTTTATAACCTATTGTAGTTATTTCTCCATTTTTAATAATTCTACCTATTGTTCCACCACCTAGGTTTATTCCATCACCTTTTTTAAGAGTATTTTCTAGTATCATTTTTAATCTCTTAGTCTTTTTATTACAATCTAGTACCTTTCCTATATATAAACCTTGGTTATTAGGTATTTCAGAGTTCATTACTTCTTCTCCTACTTCTCCTAATATTAAACCTTTAGTAAACTTTCTATTAAATATAACGTGTAAGTCATTTATAGTTTCATTTGATACTTCTAGTTTTTTAGTAGTCTGATATTGCTTTATTGCATCATTATAGCTACCTATAACCGTTGCTACATATTCTGATTTTTTCATTCTTCCTTCTATCTTTAAAGAATATACCCCAGCATCCATTATTTTATCTATTTCTTCTATTGTACTTAAATCTCTTTGACTTAATAAATAATCTCCATTACTATTTATTACTTCTCCAGTATGAACATCTATAAGCTCATATTTTTGTCTACATGGTTGTGCACATCTTCCTCTATTTCCTGATCTATTACCTATCATTGAACTCATTAAACATTGGCCTGAGTAACATACACATAATGCTCCATGAACAAATACTTCTATATCAGCTTTACAGTTATCACATATATATTTTATTTCATCTACGCTTACTTCTCTTGCTAAAACTACTCTATCAAACCCAACTGATTCAAGATATTTTACATCTTCTAGTGAATGTGCAACCATTTGAGTACTTGCATGAAGTTCAAAATCTGGCAACATATTCTTTATAAGCCTTGCCATGCCTATATCTTGAAGTATTATTGCATCTACATCTATATCGTATAAAAACTTTGCATATTCCACAAAGTCATATATTTCATTTTGTTTTATTAAAGTGTTTGCAGTTACAAAAACTTGTACACCTCTTATATGTGCATATCTAACAGCTTCTTTTAATTCATTTCTATCAAAATTATTTGCTGATGCCCTTGCACTAAAATCTTTACCGCCAAGGTATACAGCATTAGCTCCATTTTGTACTGCTGCCTTTAAAGCTTCAAATGACCCAACTGGTGCTAATAGTTCTACGTCTCTCATATTATCCTCCTTAAAATTCGCTTCGCTCATATCGTCAACGATACATCTTTAAGCGACGTGTCGCGAATCATTTCGCTCTCGCTTTAGATGCATCCGTTACTTAAAATTCGCTTCGTTAAAAATATTATATCTTTATAATATCCTTAATTATAAAAATTAAAACCTTCAGGTTAACTCCTGAAGGCTTAATTTCTTATGCTATCTTCTTGCTCTCATGAATTTTACTTCATTTTCAAGCTCTGTTTTTTCTAATTGTACTTTATATGCTTTATTTTGGAACTCTGATGCTAAACTTTCTGCAATTTTTGCTCTTTCATTTGCTTCATCTACAGAAGTCTTTAAATCTTCTATTTGAGTTTTATAAGACTCTAATTCTTCCTTTGAAGATTCAGTTTTATTTCCTAATGCAGAAATCTCTTGTTTTTGAGATTCTATTACTTTATTTAATTCTTCTATCTTTGCTTCATACTTAGCATGTTCTTTTTCTTTGCCTTGTAATTCTAGATGTAATTTTCTAATCTCTAGTTTAAGTTCTTCGTCTGATGAACCAACTTTTTTCTTTAATTCTTCATTTTCCTTAGCTAATTCGTCATTTGACTCTGAACATTCAAATAATATATCTGTAATGTTTACTGCTGTTACTATAGCTGAAACAACAGTACTTAGTTTCGGATTTGCACTTATAACCTTACTCATCTCTTTATCAACATATGATGCAACAGCTATCATATGTTGTTCCGACTTATCTCCAACCATCGGATATTCAGCCCCATTGATCTTTACCATCACCTTATTCATACTAACACGCCCCTTAAGTTAGTTAGTTTGATCTTAAGTTTGCATTTAGTTTCTCACTTAGCTCACTTAATATCTTATCATGTACTTTTGCTACATCTTCATCTGTTAAAGTTTTTTCACTACTTCTATATGTTAAAGAGTATGCTATTGATTTATATCCATCTTCTATTTGAGATCCTTTGTAAACGTCAAATAATTTATAACTTTCAACTAATCCACCTGAATTAGCCTTTATTATATCTTCTATTTGTTTTACAAATACTTCATCTTTAACTATTAATGCTATATCTCTAGATGTTGATGGATATTTTGGTAATGGAGTGTATATTTTAGTTCCATTACAATTATCAAATACTAAATCAGTATTTATTTCAGCTACATAAACTCTTTGTCCTAAGTTATAGTTTTCATCTACATTTGGATGTAATTCTCCAAAAGTACCTATACATATATTATTATACACTACTTTTGCACATCTTCCAGGATGGAATGTAGGATTTGTCGTTTCTGGTTCTATTTCGTAACCTTTTAATCCAACATTATTTAATATAGTTTCTACAATTCCTTTTAGATTAAAGAAGTCTACTTCTTTACCGTACATTCCTACACATAATTTCTTAGTTTCAACTGGTAAACCGTCTTGTGGAGTAAATGTATTTCCGCATTCAAATGCTGATACTGATTCTACTTTGTGAGATATATTTGTAGATATTACATCTAACATATTAGGTATTAATGTAGTTCTCATAACAGAAGTCTCTTCACCTAATGGATTTATTATCTTAACAAAATCTCTCTTTAAATCATCTTGAGATAAGTTTATTTTATCTACACCTCTTGGGCTTACAAATGAATATGTTAATATTTCATTTAATCCCGTTGCTATAGCATTATTTTTTATATTGTCCATAAACTTTTGTTTATCAGTTTTTACACCTGCTGTAGCATTTCCTTCTAAATCAGCTGCTGGAATATTTTCGTAACCATATATTCTAGCTACTTCTTCTAATATATCCGCATCTTCAACTATATCTAGTCTGAAGCTTGGAACTTCTAATTCTAATTTATCAGAACTTATTAAGTTACACTTAAACTCTAAGCTTTCTAATATACTTAAGAATTGATCCATTGCTACGTTAACACCTAATAATTTATTTATTCTTTGAGGATTAACTACTACTTTTTGTATTTCTTGCTTTCTTGGGTAGTTGTCTATCATTCCCTTAAGTACTGTACCACATCCTAATTCTTCTATTAATTGAGATGCTCTATTTATAGCTTCTTCAGCTAAATTCATATCTATACCTTTTTCAAACTTAGATGATGCTTCTGTTCTAAGTCCTAGTTTCTTAGATGTAGCTCTTACGCTTTCTTTTGCAAAGTTTGCACCTTCAAGGAATATTGATGTTGTAGTTTCTTTTATTTCAGAATTTTCTCCACCCATTATTCCAGCTAAGTCTAATGTTTTTTCTCCATTACCTACAACTATCATATCAGAAGTTAATGTTCTTTCAACTCCATCTAATGTAGTGAATTTTTCACCTTCTTTAGCACATTTAACTACCATTTTGTTAGTTTTAACATCATCTAAGTCAAATGCATGAAGTGGTTGACCTAATTCAATCATAACATAGTTTGTTATATCAACTATATTATTTACTGGTCTCATTCCAGCTTCTATAAGTCTTCTTTGCATCCAATATGGAGAAGGTCCTACTTTAACGTCTTTTATAACTCTTCCACAATATCTATTACATAATTCTGTCTCGATCTCTACCTTAAAGTCTATTTCTTCATTAGATTCATTTACTTTAATTTCTGGATAATTAAACTTTTCTCCTAAAGTAACTGCAGCTTCTCTTGCTATACCTATTATTGATCTACAATCAGGTCTATTTGAAGTTATCTCGAATTCTATTAAAGCATCATTTATTCCTAAAGCTTCTCTTACATCCATTCCTAACTCAAATGAATCTTGGTGGTCTAATATATATATTCCGTCCTTCTTGTGTTCTTCAACATATTGAGATGGTATAGTTAATTCTTCAGCACCACAGAACATTCCTTCTGATAATACGCCTCTTAACTTACCTTTTTTTATTTTAAAGTCTCCAGGAAGTACTGCACCTATTCTAGCAACAGGAACATAATCTCCAACTTTTATATTTTTAGCATTAGTTACTATTTGAAGTATTTCTCCATTTGCTACTTCAACCTTTGTAACTGTTAATCTTTCTGCATCTGGATGCTGTTCTATTTCAAGTATTTTACATACCTCAACACCATTTGTTTCTCTTCCAAAGAATTCTACTTTCTCAACTTTTGACCCTGTCATAGTCATCATATCAGCAAATTCTTGAGTATCTTTATCTATATTAACGTAGTCTCTAAGCCATTTTAAAGGTACTAACATATTAAATCCCTCCTAATTAAAATTGATTTAAAAATCTCATATCATTTTCGAATAATAATCTTATATCATCTATTTCATACTTAAGCATTGTAATTCTATCTACACCCATACCGAATGCAAATCCACTATAAACTTCTGGATCTATTCCACAGTTTCTAAGTACATTTGGATGTACCATTCCTGCTCCTAATATTTCTATCCATCCTTCACCTTTACACATAGGGCATCCTGCACCGTCACACTTAAAGCATGTAACATCTACTTCTGCACTAGGTTCTGTGAATGGGAAGTTATGTGGTCTAAACTTAGTTTTTGTTTCTTCTCCAAATAGCTTTTTAACGAACATATTTAATGTTCCTTTTAGTTGCGCCATTGTAACATCTTTACCAACTACAAGACCTTCTATTTGATGGAACATTGGTGAATGTGTAGCATCTGGAGAGTCAAATCTAAAACATCTTCCTGGAGATACTATCTTTATAGGTAATTCTTGGCTTTTCATAGTTCTAACTTGAACTGGAGAAGTTTGAGTTCTAAGTAATAATTCACTATTTATATAGAATGTATCACTCATATCCCTTGATGGATGGTCTTTAGGTGCATTTAATGCATCAAAGTTATTTGCTACAGTTTCAACTTCTGGACCTTCTGCTATTGAGAATCCCATTCCCATAAATATTTCACTTACTTCATCTATTATTTGAGATATTGGATGTTTCTTTCCTACTAAAACGTCTTTAGCTGGCATAGTAACATCTATAACTTCTTCAGCTAATTTCTTTTGTCGCTCTATAGCTTTTAATTCTTCTTTTTTAGAAGATATACTTCCTTCTATTGATTCTCTTACCTTATTAGCAACTTGACCTATAACTGGTCTTTCTTCTGCTGATAACTTACCCATTTCTTTAAGGATAGCAGTTATTTCACCCTTTTTACCTAAGTACTTAACTCTTAAGCTTTCAACTTGTTCTATACTAGTAGCATCTTTAATATCATTTAAAGCTACTTCTTGCAAATTAAGTAATTTTTCTTGCACTATTATCACCCTTTCACGTCTTTTTTGTATTAAAAAAAGCCCTTCATCCCTATCTAGGGACGAAAGACTATAATTTCGCGGTACCACCCTAGTAGTTTATTAAATAAATTAATAAACCACCTCTAATAAACTTAACGCGTTTTAACGTTAAAGCCTACTTCAAATTTCAGCTTTAATACTCCAGAGGGAACTTCTTTTGAATTCTTAGAAAGTACTTTCAGCCTTGGTACTTATCTCTGAACTAAGTTGATTCAAAATACTTTTCTCTTTCATTGTATTTTAAATATACTTTTACATACAATTATATCATAAAATTTATACTGCTTTCAATATGCTAAACTAAGTATTTCTTTATCTCATACATTAGTATGGCTGAACTTATCGCAGCATTTAATGATTCTGCCTTCCCATATATAGGTATTTTAACCAATACATCAGAATTAGATACTAATTCATCATTTATTCCATTAGCTTCATTTCCTATAACTAAAGCGACTTTATAATTATATTCTATTTCATTATAGAAATTATTTGTATCTAAATAGCTAGATACTATATCAAAGTTCTTTAATTTAAGTAATCTTACCGCTTCTTCCTGAGTTGCATGAATTATGTTCATATCAAATATAGATCCCATTGTTGATCTTATAACCTTTGGGTTATATATATCTACACAACCTTTCAACGCTATTATAGCATCAACTCCAGCTGCATCTGCTGTTCTTATTATAGTTCCCATATTACCTGGATCTTGTATTCTATCTAATATTAATACAAATCTATGTTCATCTTTTAAGCTAGTTTCTATATCTTTAGGTTTGAATTTAACAACACCTAATATACCTTGAGTACTTTCTGTATCTACTAACTCATTAAATATTTTATTTGTAGTCTTATATGTTTTTATATTTTTATCTTTAAGTATATTTAAAAACTTTACATGTTCTTCTTTATTTTCAAAATCTTCATTTATAAATACGTAGTCTAAATCAGCACTGCACTCTATAGCTAAAGTCAGTATCCTATATCCTTCTATTATAAATTTTGACTCTTTATTTCTATTCTTTGATTTTAATAACGATTTAGTGTATTTAACTTTATCATTATCTTTTGCAGTTATCATTATAGCCATGGCTATTTTCTCCTAATTAAATCATTATTTTCTGATGCTATGCTGCTTATTTTATTATTTTGTCCAATTACAACTAAAATACTTCCTAATCTAAGCTCTTCATCTGGTGAAGGAGTCACATTTATATTTTTTCCACATTTTATAGCAAGTACAGTTATTTCATATCTAGCTCTTAATTCTAATTCTATTAAAGTTTTTCCTACCCAACTAGTTGGTGTAACAATTTCAACTATTGAGTATTCTGGATCTAATTCTATATGATCTAATATATTATCTGATACTAAATTATGTGCAACTCTTACTCCCATATCTCTTTCTGGGAATACTACTCTATCTGCACCTATCTTATATAAAACTTTAGCTTGTAATTCATCTTTAGCTTTACATACAATTTGAGATACGCCCATTTCTTTAGCTATAAGAGTTGCCATTATAGATGCTCTTATATCCGACCCTATTGCCACTATTGCCACATCAAAGTTTCCAAGTCCTAATGATCTTAGTGATTGCTCATCTGTAACATCCACTATAGCTGCATGAGTAACCTTATCTGCTATGTTTTGAATTACTTCTTCACTTTTATCTATAGCCATAACTTGATGACCTAGTAAGTGCATAGTTGTAGCAACTGAAGCACCAAATCTTCCACAACCAATAACTATATATTGTTTCATAATACTCTTCCTCTCAGTACAAAATTAATTATATTAATATATTTTAATAAAATAGTATCATAGTTTAACCTACTATTATTTTTCCTTCTGGGTATCTAATAGGAGCACTTTTTCTTGGTCCCCTTGAAATTATTGCCATGAATATAGTTAGAGAACCAACCCTTCCCATAAACATAAATAACATTATTAAAATCTTTCCTATCTCACTTAATCTCGGACTTCCACCTATACTTAATCCAACTGTCGCAAATGCTGATACAACTTCAAACCCTGCTTCAACCAAGCTAAATTCCGGATCAGTTATAGATATAAGCAATGTTCCAAGTACTACTACGGATATTCCTATAAAAAATATACCTAAAGATTTTCTTACAATAGAGTCTGATATTCTTCTTCCTAATACTTCTATATCAGCTTTTCCAAGTATAAAACTTCTTACTGTAAGTATTAATGTAGCTAAAGTAGTAACTTTTATACCGCCTCCTGTAGATGCTGAAGACGCTCCTATAAACATTAATATAATCATTATAAATATACTTCCTTGTTGCATCAATGCTAAGTCTACAGTATTAAATCCTGCCGTTCTTAAAGTAACCGATTGGAAAAATGCAGCTAATATTTTTCCTCCAAAGCCTAAGTCTCCTAATGTATCTGGATTTTTAAATTCTAATATAAACAGAGATACCATCCCTAAAGCTATAAGTATACCCGTTGTAATTAGTACTATCTTAGAGTGTAAATTTAACTTAGATAATTTTTTATTTTTTATTATATCTAGTATAACTGGGAATCCTAATCCCCCTAATATTATAAGTAATGATATTGTAACGCTGACTGTAAAGTTATTTACATAAGATGTTAATGATGAGAATTGACCACTAACAGATCCCATTAAATCAAATCCTGCGTTGCAAAATGCCGATATTGCATGGAATACACTATACCAAATACCTCTTAAAAGTCCAAATTGCGGTATAAATACTGTTGATAATAATATGGCTCCCATACCTTCTATCATAAAAGTTATAAGTATTATATATCTTGTTAATTTAACTAATCCTGATAAATCTATTTGATTTAGTGATTCTTGTATTAAAAGTCTCTCTTTTAAATTTATTCTTTTTTTCATTAACAAAGCAAACATCGTCGTTGCAGTCATAAATCCAAGACCACCAATTTGTATTAGTCCTATTATTACTACGTGTCCGAAACCACTCCAATATGTTGCAGTATCAACAGCAATCAATCCCGTAACGCATACTGCAGAAGTGGCTGTGAATAAAGCATCTAAAAAACCTATACTTTCACCACTTCGTGTCGCTATAGGTAGGTTTAGTAAAAATCCTCCTATTAGGATAAGTATAGCAAACCCAACTACCATTATTTGAGTAGGTTGCATTTTATTTATATAAGCGACAATCTTATTTAATATTGTCTTCACTTTAATATAGCCCTCCTTTATAGATTATAGTACTTAATTGTATTTTCCCAAATTTTTGTATACAAGGATTTGAATAATATTACTCTATTATATTCCAATTTTTATTTAAAAACAACAACATAAATTATTATATAAATATATCTTATTATTTATTAAAAATAATAAGATATATTTATATAATAACCATTTTTACACTATAATTATTTCCTATTATAATAAATATATTATAAAACGAAAAAAAAGCTATAGCCCCCATGGACTACAGCTTTTCTTTTTTATATTAAGCTAATTTTGATTTAGCAACTTCTACTAACTTAGCAAATCCTTGCTCGTCATGTATAGCCATTTCAGCTAACATTTTTCTGTTAACTTCTATTCCAGCTAATTTTAATCCGTTCATGAATCTTGAGTATGATAATCCATGAGCTCTAGTTCCAGCGTTTATTCTTTGTATCCAAAGTCTTCTGAAGTCTCTCTTCTTTAACTTTCTTCCTATATATGCGTTCTTTAACGCCTTCATTACGAATGCATTAGCCGGTCTAAATAATTTACTTCTAGATCCTCTAAATCCTTTTGCAAGTTTTAACACTTTTTTATGTTTCTTACGAGCGTTCATAGCTTTTTTAACTCTTGCCATCGTTATGACCTCCTTTGTTTTCCTCTTTTAATGTTTTTATATTTAATCCGTTTTTTAGTATGGTAATAATTGCGCTATTCTTCTAGCATCACCTTCACTAACTAATCCTGACTTTCTTAATTGCATCTTAGTTTTAGCAGCCTTCTTAGTTAGTATATGTCTTCTGAAAGCCTTAGCTCTCTTTAATTTTCCACTTCCAGTTTTCTTGAATCTTTTAGCAGCACCTCTATGAGTTTTCATTTTAGGCATGTTAATTTCCTCCTCTCAGTTAATCATCTATTTTTTTGGATCTATGATTACAACCATGTTATTACCCTCAAATTTAGGGGCCTTAGCTGGTTCTCCAAACTCTTTTACTATATCTATGAATTTAAGCATAACTTCTTTTCCAATATCTTTATGTCCTAATTCTCTACCTCTGAATCTAAGTTCTACTTTAACTTTATCTCCTTTTTTAAGGAACTTTATAGCATTGTTAGCTTTAGTATTTAAATCGTTAGTTTCTATACCTGGTCTAAGTCTTACTTCTTTTACAGTTATAGTCTTTTGATTTTTTTTAGCTTCTTTTTCTTTTCTAGATTGTTCATATTTATATTTACCATAATCCATAAGTTTACATACAGATGGATTAGCATTAGGTGATATTTGTACTAAGTCTAAGTTTTTACTGTTAGCCATTGCTTGAGCTTCTTTAATTGATACTATTCCAAGTTGCTCGCCAGTTTCAGATAAAAGTCTTACTTCTTTATCTCTTATTTCTTCATTGATTGCTAATTCTTTGCTAATAGTAGGACACCTCCAAGTTTTTTATATAAAATAAAAAGCGAATGATATAAATCATCCGCTATATAAGTTAACACATTAAAACGAGTTTTATACTAAATGTATAAAAACTCAACTTATATTTACCCAACAACTTATATCGTAAGGTGAGAAGCGGACTTCTTCTTCGTTTTTAATTATTACTGTATCTAATATATCACCTTTTTAAGATAAATGCAAGTACATTTTTATTTTTTTACATTTTTTTATTTGCATAATTTTTATTTTTTATTCATTTAACATACATTTATATATATTTTCAAAATTTAGATATATGTAATTTTTTATGTAGTTTTTGGTTATACTCTATAATGTTACATAGTGTAAATTATTTATAAAAATTTTAATAATAAATATTAGTAACTTTGGAAAATATAAAATAAATTAACAATTTTATTATTGAGGTGTATGGCTATGAAAATGTTGGACAATTTTTTTAAAAAAGTTAATAAACCAGTACCTGTATTTGCTCAGACTAAAATGGAAAAAGAAAATCCACAAGATGATTCTAATTCCACTAAACCTAAAACTACATTTTGTGATGTTGCAGGTTTAGAAGAAATAAAAGAAGAGCTTTTTGAGATAGTAGACTTTATGAAATCTCCAGATAAGTACAAGAAAATGGGAGCAAAAATTCCTAAAGGAGTGCTTTTTTATGGACCTCCTGGTACAGGAAAAACTCTTCTTGCATCCGCTGTTGCTGGAGAAACTAATGCCTCTTTCTTTAATGTTACTGGATCTGAATTCGTTGAAAAATACGTTGGTGTAGGAGCGAAACGTGTTAGAACATTATTTGAAAAAGCTAGAAAAGAAGCTCCAAGTATAATATTTATAGACGAAGTTGATGCTATAGGCGCAAAAAGACATTTAGAAAGTAATAATGAAAAAGACCAAACTTTAAACCAACTATTAGTTGAAATGGATGGTTTCGTAAAGGACTCAAATGTAATAATAATAGGTGCAACTAACAGACTTGATTTACTTGATGAAGCACTACTTAGACCCGGAAGATTTGACAGACATATACACATTGGTTCACCTAATTATAATACTAGATTTGAAATATTAAAAGTTCACACAAATAATAAACCACTAGACCCTAGTGTTGATCTTGAACTTTTAGCTAAAAAGACTCATGGATTTAATGGAGCTCATCTTTCAAATATAGCTAATGAAGCTGCTATATTTGCAGTTAGAGAAAGTAGTAACGTTATTACTTCTATACATTTTGATAAGGCAATAGAAAGAGTTATTGCAGGGCTTGAATCTAAAAATTCTAAATTAATAGAAAAGGAAAAAGAAATAGTTTCTTATCATGAAGCTGGTCATGCCCTTGTCAGTGATTTAGTAGGTCTTTGCCCTATACAAAAAATATCTATAATTCCTAGAGGTCAGGCTTTAGGGTATGTTCTTCAACTTCCTGATGAAGATAGATATATTTATACTACAGAAGAGTTAACAGGAAAAATGAAGATTTTACTTGCAGGTAAAGCATCTGAGGAATTAATATTTAACCACAAATCAACTGGAGCTAAAGACGACTTAAAGAAAGTGACTGATATCGCCCATCAAATGGTTTGTGAATATGGAATGAGTAAATTAGGCTTTATGACTATTGATGGAAACGATAAAACTTTCTTATCAGGTCAAATACAAAAAGAAGCTAATGATATAGTTCAAAAGTGCTATGATGAAACGTTAGCATTATTAAGAGATAACATAAATGACTTGCATATAGTTTCAAAACATTTATTTGACAAAGAGACTATGACTCATGATGAATTAAAATCTTTAATAAGAAAAGAAATGTGTTAGATAAAAAATTTCATTAAATAAAAATCCCTTAGATATATCTAAGGGATTTTTACTATATATTTATTTAATACTATGCTTGTATTACATTAGTTCTTTCTTCAACTTCTTGTAAAACAGTAGCCATGAATTCATTTAAGCCAAGACTTCCTATTTCACCTTTATCTCTACTTCTTACAGATATAGTCTTATCAGCAGCTTCTTTTTCTCCCACTATTACCATATATGGTATTTTTTGAAGTTGTGCTTCTCTTATCTTAAATCCAGTCTTTTCTGCTCTATCATCTATTTCGACTCTTATACCTTTAGCAAATAATACTTTTTTAACTTCATTAGCATAATCATTGTATTTATCAGAAATAGGAAGTATTCTAACTTGAGTTGGAGCTAACCATACTGGGAATTTACCAGCATAATGTTCTATTAATATTCCTATGAATCTTTCTATACTACCAAATGCAACTCTGTGTATCATTACTGGTCTATGCTTTTCACCATCTTGACCTATATAAGTTATATCAAATCTTTGAGGTAATTGCATATCTAATTGTATAGTACCACATTGCCAAGTTCTTCCTAAGCAATCTCTTAAATGGAAGTCTATTTTAGGACCATAGAATGCTCCATCTCCTTCATTTAATATATAAGGAAGATTTAATTCTTCTAAAGCTTCTCTTAATCCATTTTCAGCTGCTTCCCAATCTTCATCAGATCCCATTGATTTTTCTGGTCTAGTTGATAATTCTAAGTGATATTCAAATCCAAAAGTCTTATAAACTCTATCTATTAAGTCTATAACACCTTTTATTTGATCTTTTATTTGTTCTGGTAACATGAATATATGAGCATCATCTTGAGTGAAGGCTCTAACTCTCATAAGTCCATGTAATGCACCAGATAACTCATGTCTATGAACTCTACCAAGCTCAGCAGCTTTTATAGGGAACTCTTTATATGAATGTGGCTTAGAGTTATAGTATATAAGCGAACCTGGACAGTTCATTGGTTTTATAGCAAAGTCTTGTTCATCTATTTGAACTGTGTACATATTTTCTTTGTAGTTGAACCAGTGTCCTGAAGTTTCCCATAACTTTCTGTCTAATATTATAGGAGTTTCTATTTCACTATATCCATCTTCTCTGTGGATTTCTCTCCAGAATTTTAATAATTCATTTTTAAGTTCCATACCTTTTGGTAAGAATAATGGGAATCCTGGTCCTTCTTCTGGTATGAAGAATAAATCTAATTCTTTACCTAATTTTCTATGGTCTCTCTTTTTAGCTTCCTCTAGCATGTGTAGGTATTCTTCTAAATCTTTGTTCTTTTCAAAAGTTATACCATATATTCTTTGAAGCATTTTATTCTTTTCATCTCCACGCCAGTAAGCACCTGCTACGCTTAATAACTTAACTGCTTTAACTTTTTTAGTTGAAGGTAAGTGTGGTCCCCTACATAAATCTGTGAAATCCCCTTGCTTATAGAAAGATATTATTTCCCCTTCTGGTAATTCTTCTATAAGTTCAACTTTGTATATCTCTTTATTTTCTTTAGCCCAAGCTAAAGCTTCTTCTCTTGGTAGTTCATATCTTTCAACAGATATATCTTCTTTAGCTATTTTCTTCATTTCTTTTTCTAATTTCTCTAAATCTTCATTTGTTAATCTATGTTCTAGGTCTATATCATAGTAGAATCCATTTTCTACAGTTGGCCCTATAGCAAATTTAGCATCTGGATATAATCTCTTTATAGCTTGTGCTAATATATGAGCTGATGTATGTCTAAATACATCTTTCCCTTCCGCATCATCAAATTTAAATAAGTTTAATTCACAGTCCTCTTTAACTATGTGATTTAATCCTACCACTTTGCCATTTACTGACGCTGCAACTATAGCTCTAGCTAAACCTTCACTTATAGACTTCGCTATATCCATAATAGAAACTTCATTTTCAAATTCTCTTACTGATCCATCTTTTAAAGTAATTTTTATCATTGTTATTCCTCCTCAATTTAGTTTTTTATAAAATAAAAAAACTCCTCCCAAAATATATTTGGGACGAGTATTAATTCGCGGTTCCACCCAAGTTGGTCTACAAATGTAGAACCCTCTTGATGACTATAAGGTAGTCAACCGAATACTTTCACATATTATAAATATGCTAATAAATTCTGCTCCAAGGTAGTTTTCAAATAGTCATATTTAAACGGGCTTTCAGCCGGTGACCCATTATCTCTGAAAATTGTTTCTATTTTACTCTTCCTTTTCATAGCTCTTATTTTTAATTTAGTATCATTATATCAGATAGTTATATCTGTAGCAAGAATAATATATTATATAAATATAATTATAATTCCTTGTATAATTCCTATTAAGAAACCTAGTACTAAACCTAATACTTCTATATGCTTTAATTCTTTTTGAGCAATTTTAAGTATTATATCTTCTAATTCATACAAATCTAATTCTGTAATTTTATTTTCTACCATTTTTTGAATATTTATACGTTCATTTGCTTTAATTATTAAATCTTTACTTAAATCATCGATACTATTTTTTACTTCTACCTCTACAATATCTATAATATATCCTTGAATAAGATTTTTTATAGAGCTTGGTGCTAGAGACATTTTTTCATTTATTATAAGTTTAACTTTAATTTTTATATATTCTACAACATTTTGTTTATCTTCTTCTGTAATGATATTATCTAAGATTTCCTCTAAAGAAAGAAATTCTTCTTCTATTACCATTCCTATGTTACCGGCTATCTCTGCTTTTCTCTTTGGAATCAAACCTATTATTTCTTTATTTATTAAAGGTATTTTAATAGGTTTTATCGGCCTAAATATAAGTTTTATAGCTATTATATTAGTTATATATCCAATTAGTCCACCAATACTTGCTAATACTAGTATTTTCAAAATATTGTTCATTATAAGTTCTCCTTAGTTTATCTTATTAGTAAGTTTTTTAAGCTATATACTATTATAAATCTTACTTAATAATTAAAAAAGTAGTTTTTTAAGTTAATAAACAATATATTTAATCTCTCGTATATAATAACTTATGATAATTAGACATATTTGTTAAACAAAATTTAATTAAATTTTAATTTTGATAAATTACACTTACTCTATTATCAAAGATAGATGATATAGTACTTATTATTTCCTTTGATGAGTTGTTATTTAGTGTATCTAATATTTCTATTTTTTTAGGACATAACGTTAATAGTGTGCTTATAAGAAAATCTTCATAGTTTAAATTTTCTTTTATTGCCATATTTATAATCTCTTCGTCATCAATACTATCTATTTTATTTCCATGTTTATCATATAGAATAAAGGAATTATCATTCATAATATGTACTCTAAGTAAATCCATTTTTTCTTCTTGTATTTCTATAAAATATTTTAGTACATTTATAAATTCATCTTGGTCCTTTTTTATAAGATATTCCTCCAGTGCTGCATCCCCTATAGCTGATAGATATTTAGTAAATTCTTTCATTCTAAACTTTACAAATCCATCTATGTTTATATAGTTGTTGCTTAATATGTAGTTATAAACTTTTGTATTTATAGAATTTTTAATAATCATTTCTTTTTGATTAAAAATTTCTATAGATTTTAAATAAATACCCTCTTGATCATCAGTATATATTTCGCTATATTGCTTATATATATATTCTTTTAGTATATTATCCTTAATTACATCTATTATTAGATTTGTTATTTCCTCAGCTATTTCTGTGTTATCCTTGATACCTTTATTGTCTATTCTCAGTAATATTTCTATAAGTTCACCATCATATCTTAACTCTTTTTCAAAATTATTATTATTTAAAAATTTCATTACAGATATTTGATCTTCTTTAGGTAAACTTAAATGTATGTCTTGTTCTGTCAAAACTATCGCTCCTTTCTCATTATAAGAGGAACCATGGATAGATATATTTTAAATTTGTTATATCCTATAAATTTTATTATTTCTATATTTCTTTTTTTAATTCATATTATAAAGAATTCTCTTCACTCAAATTTCTTCATAATAATATAAATTTAGGAATAAAAAAAATGATAGCTAAGCTATCATTTTTTTATTATCTTTCACCTTTTTTGTATGAACTACCTAAAGCTGCCGGAGCCTTAGAACTCTTAACAAATAATACTAATACTATTAATGTAACTATATAAGGTATCATTGATAATAAGTTTTCATTTATACTAAATGGTAACTCTGGATTTCCAAAGAATACTGATAAAGCCGTAGAGAAACCAAATAACAAACAAGCTACCATAGCCCATTGCGGTCTCCACTTACCAAATATTACTGCTGCCATAGCTATATATCCTTGTCCAGATATTAATGTAGGTCTGAATGAAGAAACAACAGCTAAACTCATTGAAGCTCCACCTAAACCTGCTAATATACCAGATATTATAACAGCCATATATCTTGTTTTAGCAACATTTATACCTAATGTATCAGCTGCACCTGGATGTTCTCCAACCGCTCTTACTCTAAGACCAAATTTAGTTTTATATAATACATACCATACTAAAGCAACTAATACAAATGCTAAAAATACAGTTGCATATGAGTTGAATATTGTATCTAATATGCTACCTTGTGGGAATAAACCATTTAACGGTCTTGGTATCTTATTTTCCATTGGTATTGTTGGAGTCATTGTAGCTCCATCAAACATTATTTTAGATGCAAATAAAGCAACTCCTGGAGCTAATAAGTTTATTGCAACCCCAGAAATAGTGTGGTCTGCATTACAACTTATTGTAGCAAAGGCATGGATTAATGCGAATAATCCACCTGCTAATCCACCTACTAAAAATGCTATCCATGGATTTCCTACTAAAAACCCTGCTGCTGCTGCTGCGAATGCACCTATAGTCATCATTCCTTCTATTCCGATATTAACTATACCAGAATTCTCTGAGAATACACCGCCTAATGCTGCAAATATTAGGGGTGTAGAGTACATTAAAGTTGTACTAAGAATTAAAGCTAAATCTTCCATTATGCATTGCCCCCTTTATTTTTCTTATCTCTCATTTTTACATATAACATTCTTAAAACGCTACTTAAAGCTATGAAGTAAACTATTGATCCTATAACTATATTTACAACCTCTGAAGGAGCTCCTATAGATTGCATCTTAGTTCCACCATATTTAAATGCACCGAATAATAATCCTGAGAATATAACTCCTATTGGGTTACTGTTAGCAATAAGGGCAACAGCTATACCATCAAAACCATATCCTTCTTGTGCTGCAAGGATTGTTATGTTGTGAGATACACCCATAACTTGTATAGCACCAGCTATACCTGCAAGTAAACCTGCTATGGCCATAGATTTTAATATAGAGCTATTAACATTTATACCACCGTATTCAGCACCGTACTTATTAAATCCAACTCCTCTTAGTTCGAATCCTAAAGTTGTTTTAAATAATATGAATGCTATTATTAGTACAAGTACTATAGATATTACTATACCCCAGTTTACTTTAGTAGCAGGTCCTACTAATCCATTTAACCAGTGTATTCCTATACTAGCACTTTCATGTATATTTATTGATGCTTCACTGTTTGCTCTAGCTAACCAAGTACTTTTTATCATAAAGTTACTTAGGTAGAAAGCTATCCAGTTAAGCATTATTGTAGCTATAACTTCGTTTATACCAAATTTAGATTTTAACCATCCTGCAAATCCACCCCAAATAGCTCCACCAAGTGCTGCCATTAAAAGTACAAATGGTACATGTATTATTGCAGGTAATTGAACTCCTGCACCAACTATAGTTGCGACTAATGAACCTATTATAAATTGACCTTCTGCCCCTATATTAAATAGTCCTGTCTTAAATGCAAAGGCAATAGATAAACCTGTTAATATAAGTGGTGTAGATCTTATTATAGTCCATGCTATAAATTTAGGCTTTCCAAATATACCTTCTATCATAGCTGAGTATGCTTCTATTGGATTATGTCCAGCTATAATTAAAGCTATAGCCCCAACTATTAATCCTAATACTATAGATACTAAAGAGAATAATATAGTATTATCTACTAGAGAGACTTTTTTCTTTTTTGCTTTATCGCTCATTATTCGTCACCTCCTGCCATCATTAATCCTAATGTATTTTCATCTGCATCTTTCGCATCAACTATTCCTACTATTTTTCCTTCATATATTACTGCTATTCTATCAGATACGTTCATAACTTCATCTAATTCTAAAGATACTAATAATACTGCATTTCCTTCATCTCTTTGCTTTACTAATGACTTGTGAACAAACTCTATAGCTCCAACATCTAATCCTCTTGTCGGTTGAGTTGCTATTAATAATTGTGGTTCTCCTGTAGCTGCTCTTGCAACCTCTATATTATCAACTTCTCTACCTATTATAACCTTTTGTTGGTTACCTCCAGATAAAGCTCTTGATTTTACAGTGTGATCTGTTGGTCTAACATCGAATCTTTCTATTATTCCATCAGCATATTTTTCTATTGCATCTTTATTTAATATTCCATTTTTAGAGAATCTAGGATCTTTATAGTTTTGTAAAACTGTATTTTCAGCAACACTAAAATCTAATATTAATCCTCTTTTATGTCTATCTTCTGGTATATTTTTTATACCTTTTTTAAACACGTCTTTTGGACTATTATTTATGACTTCATGTCCATTAATCTTTATGCTTCCTGATTGAGATTTTCTAAGTCCAGTTAAAGCTTCAACAAGTTCTGACTGACCATTACCATCTATACCAGCAATACCTAATATTTCACCAGCTTTTACTTCTAGAGATAAACCATCTACTACTGATATCTTTCTATTATCCTTAACAATTAAATCTTTTATCTCTAATACCGATTGCTTTGGCTTTGCTTCAACTTTATCAACTTTAAAGTTTACTTCTCTACCAACCATCATTGCAGCTAATTCATCTTCAGTAGTTTCAGATACTTTTACAGTATCTATATATTTACCTCTTCTGATTATTGTACAGTGATCTGCAGCTGCTTTTATTTCTTTTAACTTATGAGTAATTATAATTACAGACTTACCTTCTTTAGTTAAGTTTCTTATTATTTGTATAAGTTCTATTATTTCTTGTGGTGTTAAAACAGCTGTAGGTTCATCTAGTATTAATATTTCAGCTCCTCTATATAAAGCTTTTAATATTTCTACCCTTTGTTGCATCCCAACAGTTATATCTTCAATTTTAGCGTTTGGATCAACATATAATCCATATTTCTCTGATATTGCTTTAACGTCTTCTATAGCTTTGCTTATGTCTACAGCGCCTAATCCTTTTGTTGGCTCAGTACCAAGTATTATGTTTTGAGCTACTGTGAAAGGTTGAACTAGCATGAAATGTTGATGCACCATACCTATTCCATTTTGTATAGCTACATTTGGATTATCCATTTTAACTAATTTCCCATTTATATGTATATCACCTGATGTTTGGTGATATAAACCATATAATATGTTCATTAGAGTAGATTTTCCTGCTCCGTTCTCACCTAAAAGAGCATGTACTTCACCTTTATGAACAGTCAAGTCTATGTTATCATTCGCAACGAAGTTTCCGAACTTTTTAGTTATCTTTTTCATTTCTACAACTTTTTTGCTGTAGTCGACATTACTATTATTCATCGCTCTTTTTATCCTCCTTAATTTAATAGTCAGCATTTTTATTATACTAAAATACTGCTAGTATAACAAACCATTTTACATATTTTTTTCTTTTTAGTTTGTTTTTTGTGTTTTTTTGTCGAATTTAAATAATTTTGTTTTAATTTTTAACCATTAGACCAATATAATTCCTCTAAATTCATATACTTTTTATTCTTTCCAAAACCTCTTAAAATATTTTATTATACATAGTTACTATTAATTTAATAGTACTCTGTTTTTAAAAAGCTTGTCACAAAAAAAGCTATCCTAATTTTAGGATAGCCCTTTATTTTTAATTATTTCTTTAATTCCTTGTATTCTTTTTCATTTTCAGGAACTTTTATTTCGCCCTTTTTAATTTTTTCAGCTACTTCGTTAACGTATTTTAATACATCCGGTTGAACATTTTTAGAACTAGTTTCAGCTATACCAACTCCACCCATATCTAATGTATTAACTATAACTTGTCCTGGCTTATACTTACCTTCTATCATAGACTTAGCTGCATCATAAACTGCAACATCTATGTTTTTCATTGCTGAAGTTATTACGTTATCTGGAGCTAATTTATTTTGATCTTGGTCAACACCTATAGCTTTTTTCCCATTTTCTTTAGCAGCTTCTATTGCACCTATACCACAAGCACCGGCAGCTGTAAATATTACATCAACTCCATCTTTGTGCATTTGGTTAGCTATCGACTTACCTTTTGCCATATCTGTAAAGCTGTTTGTATATTGAACACTTACTTTTGCATTTGGATCAGTAGCCTCAACACCAGCTCTAAATCCATAGTCAAATCTATCTATAACTTCACCTGATATACCACCGATGAAACCAACTTTATGACTTTCACTCATCTTAGCAGCAACTACACCTGTTAAATAAGATGATACGTGATCTTCAAATAATAATGATGTTACGTTTTCTGGCTGCTTCTCATATGCAGCATCCACAAGAGCAAATTGATTTTCTGGGTAGTTTTTAGCTGCTTCTTCTATAGCATCTGCTAATTTAAATCCTACACCTATTATTAAATCAGTATCTTCTTCAACTAATGTTTCAACGTTAGGTACATAGTCAGCATCTTGCTTTGATTCTAAGTACTTAACTTTAACTTTATCTTCACCAAATTCTTTTTTTATCTTTTCTAATCCAGCCCATGCAGATTGGTTAAATGATTCATCATTAACTCCACCTGTGTCTGTAACCATAGCTATCTTGAATACCTTTTCTCCATCTGCATTCTCAGCCACTTCTTTTTTCTCTCCTGAGCTACATCCAACTAGCACACTAGCACTCATAACTGTAACTAATGCTACAGATAATAACTTTTTAAGTTTCATAAGTATCCTCCTAAAAACCTCATATATATATTGTGTAATAATTATCTTTATTTTACTACACTTTATACTTTTTTTCTATATTTAATTCAATTTTCACAAGAAAATTTTTGATTTTTATGTAATATCTTGACATTCTTATCCAATATAGTGCATCATATTATATATATATGCTATTCTATTTTAAATTAAAATTAAAATTTCATTTTATATCTTATTATATTAAAAAAACTTTCAAATTATATTTGAAAGTTCTTTATTCTTAAAGTTATTTTTTAAAGCATACTACTCCAGTTAAACCCGGTCCTGCATGAGACCCTATTACTGTTCCTATTTGGAAATATTCTATATTCTTTGGATTAAACTCTTCTTTAACAACTTCTGTAAATCTATCCTTTTCTTTAAAATCGTCACTATATGCTATGTACATAGTTTGATCCGAGAAATTTGTTCCACAATTTTCTTTTATAATCTCTACCATTTTTGATATTACATTTTTCTTTCCTCTTACTTGACACACAGGCGCAACTAGTCCATTTTTTATATCAAGTATTGGCTTTATGTTTAAAATACTACCTATAGCAGCTTTAGTAGATGATATTCTACCACCTTTTTGTAAATATTCTAATGTATCAACAGAGAATAATACATAAGTTTTTTCTCTTAATTTATCTATCTCAGAAAGTATTTCTTCAACTTCTTTTCCTTCTTGAGCCATTTGTGCAGCTTTAACTACTAATAGCCCAACTAAATACGTTAATGTTTGAGAATCATAAGTATGTATTTCACCTTCTGTATCATTCTTTGCCATTATAGCACTTTGGTATGTTCCTGTAGCTGCAGAAGAACCTGCTATATAAAGTATCTTTCTTCCTTCATTTACATATTTATCAAAAACCTCTTTAAATTGTGCATATGTGGCCTGTGAAGTTTTTGGGTATGCATTTTCTTCTCTTAGTATTTTATAAAAGTCATCATTAGATATATCAATTCCATCTTTATATTCTTTTCCATCTAATATAACTGTAAGTGGCACTACTTCTATATCGTATTTTTCTATCAATTCTTTAGGTATATCTGATAAACTATCGCATATTATTTTTAAATTTTTCATTAAAACATGCCCCCTTCTAAAAACAGTGTTTCGGATTTTTAAGATTATCTCATATTAGGATAACCTAATTGTCTTAATGCTTCATATACAACTATTGCAACTGAATTAGATAAATTCAGTGATCTAGCTTTTTCTACATTTATCATAGGTATTCTTATACAAGTTTCTAAATTTGCTTTTATTAACGTTTCTGGTAATCCTTTTGTTTCTTTTCCGAATACTATAAATGAGTTATCAACAAATTCTACATCTGAGTGTGATTGATTCACCTTTGTTGTAGAGAAGAAAAATTTCCCATCAGGATTTTTCTCAACTACTTCTTCGAAACTATCATAATATTGTATATTCGCTAAGTCCCAATAGTCAAGTCCGCTTCTTTTTAAATACTTATCTTCTAATGAAAATCCTAAAGGTCTTACTAAATGCAGGATCGTCCCTGTCGCTGCACACGTTCTTATTATATTACCTGTATTTTGAGGTATTTCTGGCTCTACTAAGACTACATTTAATGACATATCCATCCTCCTTAAATATTTCTATTTGTATTTTATAGTCAATTAAACTATGTAAAATCTAACAATTTTATATTTTAATATTAGTCCAAATACAATTATAGCAGAAAATTACTTTTCTAAGAACTCACTTTCGTAAACTTCTTAGATATATGTACAATAAATGAAATCTTCTATTTATATTAATATAAATAGAAGATTTCATTTATCAAATAATTTCTTTATCTATATTGTCTATAACCTTCTTTTTAGTACCATATACAACTACCTTATCCATAGGAGGATAATAGCTTTCACTAATAAATTCTTTTGTGTTGCCTTTATCTCCTTTATAAATTCTGAAAGTATTTATTTTATATCCAGTTCTCCCATTTTGCGATACTGTTTTTTCTCCTTCAAAAAGCTCTTTGCTAGTTTTTATCTTAACTTTATTAGGTACTGATTTTATAATTTCTGTTGTTACTTCAATCTCCTTTTTATCTTCCTTATTACCATATATAGTTGTTACTATTTTATTATCATACATTTTATGAGTTATAAATATAGGTGTATTGTATTTATTTTTAAATCTAAAGTCTAAATTCCCTGTTGCAACTGTTGCATCTCTACCTTTAGAAACATAGGCACTTGGTATACTATGATTTCTTACTTTTGTAATTTCAAGACCTGCATAGAGTGCTGCATTATACATAGTACTTGATACTTGGCATATACCACCACCTAAACCTTGTTCTAATTTTCCATTAATTATTACTGGAGCATTTTTAAACTGTGATTGAATGCTACTGTCATTAACATAATGATTAAATGAAAATTCTTCATATGGTTTAACTATTACATTGTTAGTTGCTCTAGCAGCAACATCTATGTTATTGACCCTATTTTCTAACTTAGTATTAAAATGAGTTTCATAAGTTCCAAGGACTGTATCTATTTTACTTAATTCATCATATACAAAATTGGGTTTAATGCTAATTGTTGGTATTTTTTCATCATTAGAAAAAACTTTATTCACATCTAATATAATTGATTTTTTCAGTTTATCTACATCTATCTTTATTCCATATGTTTCTTTTGTATAATTGAATTTATCATTTTCTAATTTAATAGTTGCATTTATAGGTTCTACCTTAATATTTTCATTTAAAAAATTTATATATTTATCTAAGTTCTTTTCATTATAGCTACATTTTAAATCAATAGATTTATTCTCACCTAAATCTAAGTCTACTTTTGTTTTAATATTAGATATTATATCTTTATCGCGTCCAATATTATATGCTTTTTCTACAGATTCATCGATATTATAAACTATTCCTAAATCTTTTTTATTTAACTTATAAACTTTATCTTCATATATTAAGTTAACCTCATTATAATGATTTATAGTTTCTTTAACTTTTCTTTTAGCTTCATCCTTAGTTAATCCGGATATATCTATAGACATTATAGATATATTTTTGTGTATCTTTCCTTCTCTAGTTATTGCTTGAGATAAATTTGTACTACCTAAAAAAAAGATTCCTACTGACAATAATAATATTATCTTAAGTCGTTTCAATTTTGTCATCCCTCTCTTTATAGTAATTACAGTTACTTTTTATAGGGCAAATACTACATTCTGGATTTCTTGCTTTACACATCCTCCTTCCATGAAATATTAAAAGATGATGTGAATGAGACCATCTGTTTTTTGGTATTGCTTCCATAAGAGCAAACTCTGTTTTTTCTGGAGTATGTGTATTAACTATACCTATTCTATTTGATACTCTAAAAACATGGGTATCTACTGCTATTGCATCTTGTCCAAATGCATTACTTAAAACTACTCCTGCAGTTTTTCTTCCTACACCTGGAAGTTTTATAAGTTCTTCTAATGTATTTGGTACTTCTCCACCATAAAGGTTAAATAAAGTTTGTGATGTTGCTTTTATTTTTTCAGCCTTACTTTTATATAATCCGCAGCTTTTTATCTCTTTACTAATTTCTTCAACACTTAATTTAGAAAAATCTTGCGCGGTATTATATTTTTTAAATAATTCTCCTGTTACCTTATTAACTCTTACATCTGTACATTGCGCTGATAATATAGTTGCAATTAAAAGTTCAAAAGGAGTTGTATAATCTAACTCACATTTAGCATCTGGGTAAAGTTTTTCTAGTTCATCTAGTATTTCATTTACATTTTTCATTTAAAATCCCCCTAAAATTTAAATTATAATAATATTATCTATCATAATCAGCAATATATAACAAATTATTATTGCTAATTTTTATTATATATTTTTTATTTTAAATAAAAAGAAAGCAAAAGCTTAGTTAGCTTTTGCTTTTTCTCATTATATAGTTACCCAGTATATAAATCATTAAAACTATTTATCTTCTAGTTTTTGAGTTTTTGAAAATTTTAATAATCTTTCTTTTACAAGTTTTTTAACTTCTTCAAATTTCATATCTGTTAATATTTCTATTGCTTCTTCAACCTTATCAACTGTATAAATCTTAAATTTTCCATCTTCAATTGCTTTATTTACTTCATCAGATAAAACTAAATTTCTACTATTATTTTTAGGAATTATTACACCTTGATTATCGTTTAATCCTTTTTTCTTACACGCTGAGTAAAATCCTTCTATTTTTTCAGTAATTCCTCCGACTACCTGTATTTCACCTTTTTGATTCATTGAGCCTGTTGCTGCAATATTTTGTTTCAAAGGAACATTACTTAATGATGATAGTAGTGCATATAATTCCGCTCCTGTTGCACTGTCACCTTCTATTCCTCCATAGTTTTGCTCAAAACAAATGTATGCATTTAATGATAATGGGAATTCTTGGGCAAAGTTTTCAGCTAAATATCCACCTAGTATTAATACACCTTTATTGTGTATAGGCCCGCTCATTTTAACTTCTCTTTCTATATTCACAATTCCATCATTACCAGGACTAGTAGTCACAGTTATTCTTGATGGTCTTCCAAATGAATACTCACCTGTATTTAAAACTGATAAACCATTTATAACTCCTACCCTACTTCCCTCAGTTTCTATAAGAGTAAATCCATTTTCTAATGATTCATCCATTCTATTTTCAATCCTATTTAATCTTTTTCTTCTTTCATCTATAGCTTTTTTTACATCTTCTTTATCTACATATTCCACACATCTAATTTTGGCATATGCATCTCCTTCTACTATAACTTCCATAATTTTATTAAATTTTGTTGATAATTTGTAATTATCTCCTGCAATTCTTGTGCTAAATTTAACTACTTCTTGGACTGCATCATATGTGAAATGTTTTAAATCTCCCTTGTTACATTGAAAGGCTATGAATTTTGCTATTCCATCTTCATTTACCTCATTTTTTTCCATCTCGTCATCAAAATCAACAAATACTTTAAAGTATTTACTAAAATCCGAATCATAACTATATAAAGCATTGTACATATAGTTATCTCCTATTAGTATTACCTTCATATCTATCGGCATACTTTCTGGTTTTATAGCTGTTTGAGTATCCACACCCATTTTTCTAGATTGAATAGCTCTCTTTAGCATATCCCATGATAATGCATATCTTAAAAGTTGGTCTACATATAAAACTAAATAGCCACCATTAGCTTTATGAACTGCACCTGGTATTAGCTTAGTGAAATCAGTTTTTATATTTC
>NZ_HG529408.1 GCF_000499525.1 Faecalimicrobium dakarense
TCCATTATAATAATCATATTCAGCTTTACCAAATAAATTAGCTGGACTTGGGTTTATTTCAAATATTACAGGAGCTGATAAATTTTCTTTATCACTACCATTATCTACAAATAAATTTACTTTATATTTTATAAAATGTTCTTTATCATACTTATCTTTTAAATCTTCTTCATCTAAATAGAAAAGATATACATATTCTAATATATCTTTTCTCATATTATTCAAATATGTTTTTACTTTATCATAGCCCTTATATTTTTCAATTAAAGATTCAATATGAGGATCTATTACAAATTTTGCTACTTCCTCTTCTAAATCAAGTAAAGCTTCTTTTGCTGCATCTTCTAAATCTCTTATTTTATATACAACTTGTATTGCCATATTTTCTAATTCTTTTTAACTTTGTAAAATTCCTCATCCGCTTTTTCATCATCTTCATTTTTATCATCTTTTTCGTCTTTTATAGGTATAAATACCATTCCAACTTTACTATTTTTTAATTTAAATCCTTTTTCTTCTCCATATTTTTTGATTTTTTTAAGTAATACATCTTTTTCTATTTCATATTCCTCAACAACCTGATTTTTTCCTATTTCAAAATCTTCACTTTCAAATGTATCTCTTAACTCATCTAAAAGTGTTTCAATTAGTTTTTCAATATCTTTTTTAAAAGTTCTTCCTAATCCTTTTTCTAATCCAATTATAATAGGTTCTCTACTTTGTTCAAAGTTATATACATAACACCAATCTTTATGAGAATTCTTTTTAGATGCATACTTATTTAATGCCTTTGTAGCATATGTTGTTTTCCCTGTACCTGAATCACCTGCTAGGTATATATTGTAAGCTGGATTATCAATTTTCAATCCAATCTCCATAGCATCTATAGCTCTTTTTTGACCTAGTATGCTTTCTAGAGGTTCTATTTCAGATGTATTTTTATAGTTTAACAATAGACCTCACCCCTTCTCCCCTTTTATAATATTCTCTGTTACTAAATTAAATTGTTATACTATTTAATATATGTCAGCAACACCTTATACTTGTTGTAAATTTAATATATGACAGTAATTATTTATTTTTTTATAAATAATATATATTCTAATTTTATTCATATTCGTTTTTTTTGTGATTTGTCTACTTACTTTTATATATAGAAAAAACCAAAGGTTTATTAATCCTTTGGTTTTTCTGAAATTAAATCTAAGTTTCTTTTTATTATATTTTTTCCTCTCCAACTAAAAGCTTTATTTCCATATCTGCGTTTAAACTCTTTATTTGAAATGGAATTTATTTCTTCAATATCTAAACTTGTCATTATATTATTCTTAAATTCATTAATATTTGTTATAGGTATATTTTTATTATGAGGACATACATCTTGGCATACGTCACACCCAAATACTTTATTTTCACTTTGCAATATCCTTATTTCTTCCTCTGTCAATTCTCCCTTTTTTTGAGTTATATATGACAAACATCTCTTTGGATTCATATCAAAATTTCCTAATAAGGCATTTCCCGGACAATATTTTACACATTTCCCACATTTTATGCATGTTTTTGGCAAAGGCTCATCAGGATGAAAATCATAGTTGTTCATTATATATCCTATAAATATATATGAACCATATTCATCTGTAATAATATTATTATTAATTCCAAAGTATCCTATTCCAGATAAATAGGCTAGGTGTCTATCAACTAATGGACCATTATCTGTAAAATATTTATACTCAAATCCGTCTATATTTTCAGTTAAGTAGTCGCAAATTTTTTGAAGAATATTCTTTACAACTATATGATAATCTTCTCCATAGCAGTATTTTGATAAATTACCATCTTGCTGATTTCCACTAAAATAAGGAAATGCACATACTATTATTGATTTTGCATTTTCCATTGTATTTCTTGGATCTATTCTATTTTCTAATACTGGCTCTTCCATTCCAGTAACATATCCATTTGATAATCTGTGTTTTATTACTTTTTCTAAATTGTGATATGGCCCAACACCTGCAATACCTACACATTTTAATCCTATTGATTTGCAAAACTCTTTTAATTTTTCCTTATTCATAAAATATCCTTTCATTAATATTGTATTAGCTTTATAATAACTAAAGTGTAAGGATGGTGATAATTTGATTAAATTAACAATACCAGGTAGACCTATAAGTAAGTCTAACTTTAAACTTCATAATGTTCATGGACAAGCATGGATGCCAGCGACTGGTAAACATTCTAAATACTTAGCTTATGAAAATATGATTGCAGGTTATATAAATCAGCAATATCAAGGAGATACAATAGAAGAAGATTTAATTACCGTATTAAAACTGTACTTCCCAAATAAACGTATGGGTGATTTACACAACTATCCTAAAAGTATTTGTGATGGTATAGAAAAAAAGTGGTATCATCAAAAATGATAAGCAGTTAAAGCCAGTATTATTATTTGATTTTATAGATAAAGATAACCCTCGTGTAGAAATAGAACTCTATCCTCTTTCTAAGTATAATGTATCTTATAATATTTTTCCGAGAGAATAATAATAATAAAGAGAACTTATTTTACTTAAGTTCTCTTTATTATTATCTATTTTAAATTATACAATTCTACTTTATCCAAGCTTAGAGACAACATCCTTTAACATTTCTCTTATAGGAAGTTCATATGGACATTTAGTCTCACATAGCCCACAATTTACACATTCATTAGCTTTTCCACTCGAAGCTGCATATCTTTGCTTAGCCCAGTCCTTTAGATTGTATCTAGTATAATATCCTTCTAGTAAAAAGTTTGCTGGTATATTTATACCTACAGGACATGGAAGGCAATATTCACACCTTCTACAGAATCTTTTTCCTAAGGTTTTTCTTATCTCTTCTATTTTTATATTATCTTCTTCTGTAAATTCCAAATTATCTAAAACTTTAGTATTTTGCCTAACTTGTTCTACACTATCCATCCCTGGTATAACTATATCAATGTAATCTTTTGAAAGTATATACTTTATAGCTAAGCTTGCATCATCCAAAGCTCCTCCTGCTAAAGGTTTCATAACTATTATTCCGATACCTTTTTCATTAGCTTTCCTAAATGCTTCATCAGCTTGGCCTTCTACTATATTATATGGAAACTGTATTGTTGCAAACTTATCACTCTCTATTGCTTTTTCTATTGTTTCTAATCCGTGACTAGTTATTCCTATATGCTTTATTTTACCTTCTTGTTTTGCTTCTAATAACGCTTTATAAGCTTTCTCTTCACCAAATATTAAATCATACTCTTCTGGCTTAACATTATGAAGTTGATATAGGTCTATATAGTCTGTCTTAAGATTTTTTAAGCTTATTTCTATATCTTTTTTCATATCTTCATAGTTTCTTGACATACTTTTAGTAGCTATAAAAAACTTTTCTCTTCTTCCCTCTAGGCTATTCCCTATATATTCTTCACTTATTGTGTATCCTCTAGCTGTATCTATAAAATTAACACCTTGCTTTTCTAATTCATCAATAACTTTATTCGTGTCTTCTTGAGTTATTCTTTGGATAGGTATTCCTCCAAATCCAACTCTTTTTACATTCATATTACTTTTTCCTAACAATCTCATTGTTTTCCCCCACCACAATTTTATTTAAGCAACGGACCTATTTTATATAGGTCGTTGGCGACATAAATCAATTCGCCGACACGTCGCTCAAGCCTAGCGAATTTTATTATCTAATATTTCCTTTATCATAGCAATCTCTCTCTTATGGCCTTCATCTTCAAGAGGTGTTTCTAAGAAAAATGGTAGATGGCTTATTTTAGGATGAGTCATAAAGTTGATTATAGCCTCTAATCCTATTTTACCTTCTCCGATCACTTCATGTCTATCTTTCTTATCTCCAAATGGCATCATACTATCATTTAAATGTACTGCTTTTAATCTATCTAGTCCTATTATCTTATCAAACTCTTCTAATACTCCATCTAAATCATTAACTATATCATATCCAGCTGAAAATATATGACATGTATCTAAGCAAACCCCTAGTTTTTCATTATGTTCAACACTATCTATAATTTCTCTTAATTGATTAAAGTCAAACCCTATTTCTGTTCCTTTTCCAGACATAGTTTCAAGAAGTAGAGTTATATTTTCTTCACCTGTTAAAGCTTCATTTAATGCATCTGATATTCTCTTTATTCCAAACTCTATACCTCCACCTACATGACTACCTGGGTGGAAACACATATACTCTATCCCTAAAGAATCCATTCTTTCTATATCTTCTTTTATAACCTTTCTAGCAAATTCATACACTTCATCCTTCGCCCCACCTAAGTTCATAGTGTATGGTGCATGAGCTAGTATTTTTCCAAAATTATTTTCTTCTCTTATTTTTTGAAACTTTGCTATATCTTTTTCATCAAATTCCTTAGCATTACCTCCCCTTGGATTTCTACTAAAAAAATTGAAACGTATTTGCTCCTATATCTACTGCTGTTTGCGCTGCTTTTGAAAAACCTTTTGCTATTGAAATATGCGGTCCTATTACAAGCATTTTGTAAATCCTCCTTATTGTCGATTTTATTATATTTATAAATTATATTATACTTTAATTATACCCAAAAAAATAAGTATCAACAAAATTGATACTTATTATATATTATACTCTTCTTCTTTTGACAACGGAACTGCAAGTATGACTAAGTCGTATGCAGCCTCTTCACTAATACTTTCTCTCTTGCTTAAAATTTCTTTTAATTTTGCTTTTATTGTCTCATTAATCTCATCTATCTCTTCTCGGTTAAGATAAACAGTATTATAATCGATTATATTATTCTTTTCTAATGTATCTTCCTCTGCAGCTTGATAAAATAGTTCACTTATATTTTCAAATTTAGATATATATAATTCTTCACGGTCACATTCACATTCATCATCTAAAGAGAAATCTATAACACTTTTACCAATTACTATGTGTTTTGCTTTTGGATAATAATACTTCTCAACAATACCCGATTTAATCTTTTCCTCAACTAATTCTAAGATTCCTACTTTATAAAGTGTTTTTATATGGTAATTTATTTTAGCATGAGGTTCATCTAATAATTGAGACAATTGCTTTGCTGATAGTGGTGATTTATCAAAAGTTTTTAGTATATCTATTCGTCGAGGATGCGCTATTGCCTTTATACACTCTAAATCTCTAAGTACTAATACTTCTTTCATTTATCCCACCCCCATAAAAAATTTATTTTACTGTAATTTAATTATATATGAAGTAGTTTAAGTTGTCAAAAAATTCCATAATTTAAAATATATTTAATTTTAATTTCTGTGATAAGTCTTCTAATATCTTAACTCCAGCTACACTATTTCCCTTTTTATCTAGTGCTGGACCATAAACACCTATCCCCATTTGATTTGGAACTGATGCAAGTATTCCTCCACCAACACCGGATTTTGCAGGTATTCCAGCTTTTATGGCAAATTCTCCCGATGCATCATACATACCACAAGTCACCATAAATGTTTTTACCATTCTTGAAACACGTTCACTTATTAATCTTTCTCCAGTTTCAATATCTACACCATAGCTTGCAAGATTTATACCTATTCTTGCTAAATCCATTGCATCTATTTCTATTGAGCACTGTTTAAAGTATAAATCTAGTACTTCTTCTACATCACCTTCTATAAACCCATCGTTTTTTAATAAGTAAGCCATAGCTCTATTTCTATCACCGCTCATTTTTTCCGATTTATATACATCATAATTTATACCTATATTATCATTTTTAGCTAATCGTCTAAAGAATTTTAACATTCTTTCTTCTTTTTCCTCTATACTATTCCCTTTTATAAGAGATGTTGTAACTATTGCACCTGCATTTATCATAGGATTACATGGTTTTTTAGAATCATTAGTTTCTAACTTCATTATAGAGTTAAACGGATCTCCACTTGGCTCCATACCAACTTTTGAAAAAACATAAGCCCAGTCATTATCCATAAGAGCCATTGCAAGCACTATTGTCTTTGATATACTTTGTATAGTAAATTTTGTATTATAATCTCCTGCTTTATATATATTATTATTTTTATCTATTATACATATCCCTAAATCGTCTATACGCGCATTCTTCAATTCCGGTATATAACTTGCAACTTGTCCATAGTTTGTGTATTTTCTATTTCTGTCTAATATGTCCTGTAATATTTTTTCCATATTATTACCTCCCTATTTAGTTATATTTCGAAATATATAGTACTACTATAATACAAAAAGTCCTGATATTATGTCAATATCAGGACTCTTATATCTAATCTACTATTTTACTTCCACCTATAAATTCTCTTATTATAGAAGTTAAAGGTATATCGGATATGTCTTCTAACTCGACAAAATATTGTAGTAATTTTAATAATCTATTAGCTTCTATATATGCTTTATTGTCTCTTGTTATTTCTTCTAATAATGGCTTTGCATATTTTTTTAGAACTGACAACTCATAAACACACGCAGAGTTAAATATTACATCTGCTTCTTCTTGATATGGGAATATATTTTTATTTTCTCCCCTTCTAACAGATCCCCATTGCATAATTGTCTTCTCTGCACTATATCCTCTAAAGTTGTAATCTCTAACCATTCTTCTTATAAGTCTTAAATCTGTAGTTGGTATTCTATTATGGTCATCTAAGTTTATTTGAGTTAAAGCACTTATATATATTTTAAATTTATCTTCATCTTTTACTGATGATGTTAACATAGGATTTAACCCATGAATTCCCTCTAGTATTATAGGTTGATTTTTATCAATTTTTAATTTCTTACCTGTTTCTTCTCTTTTACCAATTTTGAAATTAAATTTAGGAAGACTTATCTCTTCTCCATTTAATAATTTCTCTAAATCTGAATTAAATCTTTCTAAATCTATTGCGTATATAGATTCAAAGTCAAAATTCCCAAATTCGTCTAATGGCGTATCTTCTCTATTAACAAAATAATCATCTAATGATATAGATACAGGTTTTAAATTATTAACTCTAAGATGTATAGATAATCTATGAGCAAAGCTCGTTTTACCTGATGATGAAGGTGCTGCTATAAGTATTACTCTTTTTCCTTGTTCTTTTATTGCATCCGCAATTTGAGATAACTTCTTTTCATGTAGAGCTTCTACTGTTCTTATTATCTCCGGATATTCATTATTTTCAATAATTTTATTAAGAGTTATAACCTTATCTACACCTAAAAGATTAGACCACTGCTCTGCCTCTTGATATACATCCGCTAATTTTGGCTGTGGTTCAAATTCCACTGCAATATTTTTATTTTGCGGACTCGGCCCTAATACTATTACACCATTTTTATATAATTCAAGATTAAATGTTTTTATATATCCTGTTGATGGAAGCATATATCCATAGAAATGGTCTATCATTCCATTACACTTATATATTTTTACATCATCATACTCTTTATATTCAAGAAGCTGTGCTCTTTCATACATCTTATTTTCTTCAAATATTTTAATTGCTTCTTTCCTAGTTGTAGATATTTTTTCTATTTTATAGTCTGAATCAATTATTTGCTGCATTTTTTCTTTTATATTTTCTATATCTTCTTTAGCTAAGTCTCTATCTATATGCACATCACAATATAGTCCTTTTGATAAAGAATGCTCTACTACTACTCTTTTGTCTCCAAATAACTCTTTACATGCCATTATAAATATAAAAGACATAGTTCTTGTATAGACTCTACGGCCATCCATATCTGTTGTATCTAAAAACTTAAGATCACATTCATCATTAATTTCATATGTTAATTCTCTTAATTTATTATTTACAATTCCAAGTGTTATATATCCATCATATTTATCACTTACTTCTTTAGCTATATCTTCTAATAATCTACTCGAAGATTTTTCCTCTAAATTAATTTTTTAATTTCTTCATTTACATATAAATTTATAGTTTTCATAGTAATGCTCCTTTCTTCCCTATATATAGGAAAAAGAGGTATTTATACCTCTCCCATAATAGCATTTAAATTGTTTATAGTTTCTTTTATATGTTCATAATTAATTTCTAAAATCAAATATTTAGCTTCTATTTTAAGCATTTCTTTTATATGTTTCTTTTGTAGTATACCTCTGCCTATACCTATATGTATATCATCTATACCATCGTTGTCACTTAAATGAATTACTTTTATTTTATCTTTTAGTGAATCTATATAATTATCTTTGTTAATTAAGTAATGTCCTGTATCATAACAAAACCCTACATTATTATTTTTTACTACTTTAAATATATATTCAAAATCGTAAACTGTGTTACCTACATTTGAAAAATCTCCGTAATTAGAATATACATTTTCTATAGTTATTTCACAATTTATCTCTTTACATAATTCTCTTAAAAATTCGATACTATTATTTAAGTATTTTTCTTTATTTTTCTTCAGTCTATTACTTATTACATAGCCTAAATGAAGGTTAAAATATTTTATGTCAAAATCCTTTAAATCATTACTAATATTTTTAGTAAAATTTACCCATGACTTTCTTATATATTCTACACTTTCGCAAGCATTTAGTTCCATTGGCAAATGTATACTTAAAGATAATTCTAACTTCTCGATTCTATCCTTATATTTATAAAGTTTAATACATTCATCTAAATTATCGATACCTAATTCTATATGTTTTATATCAGAAAATTTTTCACATAAATCTAAAGCTTCTTCTATATTAAATAGTAATGCTGAAATTCCTATTATCATAAGAGCACCTATTTTATTGTTCCTATTTTATTAAACGGGAATAATCTAATCATTACTTTTCCCATTATATCTTTTTCATTAACTAGCCCTACATCTTCATATCTACTATCTAAACTTTTTTCTCTATTGTCACCCATGGCAAATACTTTTCCCTCTGGAATTACCATATCTATAGCTCCTTCTGTATAATTATCATGGATATACGGTTCTTTTATAAGTTTATCATTTACATATACATTAGAGTTTTCTATTTTTATATGATCTCCTCCAACAGCTATTACTCTTTTAACTAAGTCTTTTGGACTTCCATCATCTTGTAATAACGCTGTACTAAATACTATTACATCCCCTTTTTTAGGTTCTCCGACTCTGTATGACATTCTATTTATTATAAGATAGTCATTTTCCTCTAGTGTTGGATACATTGATTCTCCTCTTACTAACGTCGGCCTTACAAATTGAGTTATTATAAATGCAAATACCAGAGCTGTAGCAATTATTTTAATCCATTCTATTGCTTCTTTCTTGAATTTGTCACTCATCCCTACCATCTCCTCTAAATTTAAGTTTTATTAAAATAAGGTAAATTTTAATAGCTACCTATTAAATGTATCGCTACCTCATTAATGTTATCATACTTGTTCATTTTAATGCCTAAGTCTAATAGTTCACAGGCTTTGACTAAATCTTGTATGACTTCCATAGGATCACCATATATTTCTTCAATGTCTTCTTTGCTTACTCCTTTAAACCCATGACCAACTGGACTTTCATTTCTTAGTTTTATTAAATTTTCTAATCTATCACTATTTAATATTTCAACTACTTTTTCCATTCTTTTAGTCTTTTTAACATTTCTATTTATATAATTGGTTACTCCATGTATTAAATTTCCATTATATATATTATACTTCTTTTTCAAAGTATATAAAATATTTTTCTTTGATACCATATATCCATACATACACACTTTATAATTCTTTGATTCTTTGCTGCTTACAAATATATATTTAAATAATGCTTCCTTTAATCTATAAAGTCTTCCCAAATAATCTATATATTCTCCTTTTACAACTTGAATTTTTATATTTTCTATTAGCTCTGATAATATATCCTCTGGCTCACCTAATTTTAGGTTTTTTAAATTTTCCATTAACTCTTTTATTTCACTTCTAGATGTTATTTGACTACTCATTTGTTCTATAAATTCTAATGACTTTTTAAAGTCAAAATTTAAAGCATATTTACATGATTCCATTAGCAAATATAAATCTCCATCTATTACCCCAGCTTCTTCTAAAACATCTAATACCGCATCGTAATCATAACGACTTAAAAATTTTGATATTAGATATTCATGATTTTTATCTAAAGAACTCACAATATAATTCCTCCTAAAATGCATTTCACTAAAATTACTTACAAGTTATTATTAAACTATATTAACTATAAATATACCTTATAAAAAAAATTCTACTTTTTATTTTTTCTTCCTCTTAAAAATCTTTTTCTAGAGTTGTCACTATATTCATCTACTTTATCTAAATTAACTTTCCATAAAAGTATTATATAAATGAAAAAAACTACAAAAGAAAATTTATATTTTATCATTGCTATAAAATCAAAAATACCATGTAGCAAAATAGGTACTAAAATAGACATAAATAAATATTCTCTTTTTTTGATAGCCTTATTACTAAATTTATACTTAGAAATATAATACCCCATTGTGATAGCAAACATTATATGTGCTGGTACAGATATTATCCCCCTTACCACGCCTACTTCGAGTGCAGTTTTTGACTCCTCAAAAAATATATAAATTATATTTTCAATAGTTGCAAATCCTAAAGATAAAAATATTGAATAAATAATTCCATCTAATTTTTCATTAAAGCTTTTTTCTTTTAATAAGTTCGGTATTAAAACTAAAGCTTTAAGACCCTCTTCTGTAAATCCTGCCACTATAAATGACATATATAACAAGTTAGAGTATCCACTATATCTATTTATATCAATTAAAAAATCTTCTGCTATTATAGCAATAACACTTATAAATGCTCCTAATATAAAAAATTTACACAAAATAATTATAGGCTCTTTATCATACTTATCTTTTAAATAACACCATATTATAAATGCTATTGTAGGCGCTATAGACAATATTAATAGATTTAATTTCATAGATTTAATTTCCTTTTCTCTTATATTTTATATATATTATTTCCATTTTTCTTAACAAAATAATAAACTTATTCATACTATAAATATAAGAGATTACTAAATTACCAAAAGAAAGGGTGATTACATGCAAAATGGATTTTTAACAATTAGTGTTATTGACAGTTCGAATAATAGACCTATTGTAAATGCTACAGTAAATGTTTATTCAATTCCAGGTCCTGGAGAAACTGCTGCGCCAATTTATCAAAACTTAAAAACTAACATATCGGGCCAAGTTACAGACTTAAATCTTCCAGCTCCAGATCTTGATTACTCACTAGATCCAAATGCTCAGGTTAGACCATATAGTGAATACTTAGTTGAAGCTATTGCTGATGGATACGAAACTGTCATTATCAATGGTACTCAAATGTTACCTACAATTGGTGCTAGACAGGCTGTTCCTATGCCACCAAGAAGTAGAGCTAGAGGTTCATATTCAAGACAGAATGAGGAAATTTTCATTATTCCAGACCACACATTGTATGGAGATTATCCTCCAAAAATACCAGAAAATAGTTTAAAACCTTTACCACCTCCAACTGGGTTTGTTGTTTTAGATAACCCAGTTGTTCCTGAATTTATAGTTGTTCATGATGGGCTGCCTGAAAATACATCTGCTCCAAATTATTGGATTCCATTTAAAGAATATATTAAAAACGTAGCAGCTTCTGAAATATATTCTACATGGCCTACTCAGACAATTTACGCAAATGTAATAGCTATAATTTCATTTACATTAAATAGAGTTTTTACTGAATGGTATAGAAATAAAGGTTATACCTTTACAATTACTTCAACTACAAATTTTGACCATAAATTTATGAAAAATAGAAATTTCTTTGATCCTATAAATGTTATTGTTGACGATATATTTAACACATTTATAAAAAGACCGCCTACTTCTAGACAGCCATTACTTGCTCAATATTGTGATGGTAAAAAATCTCAGTGCCCTAATCAAATGACCCAATGGGGAAGTAAGAGCTTAGGAGATCAAGGAATGGATTATGAATCTATATTAAGATATTTTTATGGAGATGAAATTATTTTTGAAAAAGCTCCCATAGTTAGTGGTGTTCCTATATCTTTCCCTGGTGAGACTTTACAAGTCGGATCTAGTGGTAAAAATGTTAGAACAATACAAAATCAACTTAATGCTATATCTAAATCTTACCCAGCTATACCAAAGGTAAGAGAAGATGGTATATATGGCGAAAGTACTGCTAATTCAGTTAAAACATTCCAACAAATATTTGGATTACCTCAATCAGGGGTTGTAGATTTTAAAACTTGGTACGAGATTTCAAGAGTTTATGTTGCTGTAACTAAAATAGCATCTTTAAACCCAACTATTTAATAAAAAAGTGTCTCAAAATAATTTAACTATTATTTGAGACACTTTTTATTATAAAAATTTACTTTTATAACTTTTCCAATGTATCTTAAGCAATAAAAATAAGCTACTATTTAAATATATTTATATACTCATCTTTGAGTATATGATTTATAATATTTATATTTATAGGATACTCCGGCATTCCTGCAGCATATGGAGCTATCTCATATAAATCAAAATAAATAACTAAGTTATCATCTTGTATATAAAATTTTTGATTATCTTTTATTCCTTCAAATTGGTAAACACCCTTAGTTTCTGGGTCTTTTTTTGCTAAATCTTCTATTTGTTTTCTAATTTCATTGTCTATTACTTTCTTGTAATTTGATTTTTCCTTAAATAAATCACTTAACATTAGTATTTTTCCATTTTTTATATCTATATTATAAGTTATATCTTCAGAATAACCATGAGCTCCTCCACTATATTTGTAATATTTTACCATTATGCTTAGCATATCATCGCTATTCTTCTTAACTTCAAAATCTGCATTCGCTACAAATTTATTTTGCTCATCTGGTATACCTTTAAAATAATCCTCAGCTTCTTTTTGAGATAAGTCATAAAATTTCATTATATCATTTCTAATCTTTTCATTTATACTATAGTCTATATCTTTATTTGAAGTCATTATTATAGGTATATTAATTACGCTATTAATATACTTATTATTCTTAGTTATTGTTTGAGTATCTACATTTGCTACTATATCATCAGTTTCTATTATTTTTATTTTATTTTTAAATATTTCATATGGTATTTTAAATTCATAAATTGCTTTTTCTTTGCTATCTTTATAAGGATTGAAATAAACTGAAATACCTCCATCTGTAATTATATAATTAGTATATTTATTTATATTTATTTTTTCTTTATCTATATTTGACTTATTTTTATCTATATACTTATCTATATAATTTTTAATCACTTCATCATAATCACTATTATCTTTTAAGAAATTATCTATATACACTCTCTGCCCAGTTTTTAAGTCAAATATATAGCTATCCTTTTCAAGTTTAACATCTTTTTGTTTTTCATTTATATTCCTATATATTACTATATTAATCAAATTACAGTCCTCAAAGACCACATGATAATTTATACTAATATCCCTCTTCTTTTTTTCTTTGCTTAATTCTCCTATTTGTCTTTGATGATTAACAAACTCATTTATACTTTTTCTTATATATGTATTTATATATCTTTCAACTTCTTCATTTTGATAATGAATTTCTGGCATTTTTATAGATATAGAAGTATTCTTACTATCTATTTTAGTTTTTTCTTCTGTTACCTTTACTGTTCTTAATCCTTGATATAAATTTGTTTGCATTATATCTTTTATATTATTAAGGTTCCCTTGTTTTATTACTGATATTATCAATATTCCTATAGTTATTATCGTTATTGATTTTAAGAAATTATTTGTATGCTTCATATATTGTTCCTCCTAAATACAATTCATCTATTATATTTAGAGTTTTTATATGTTTTCATACATAATATTTTGTTAAGATACTACTACATCTTTTTTAGATTTATTTGCCATAGCTAATATAAGTCCTAGTGCAATAGATGCAAATGCTGATGCTATTACTCTATACTCTGAAGGTAGCATAAACACTATTGTGTGACATGGAATCCAAAATAAAGGAATTGTTTTTAATAAAGTAAAGCTAACATATCTATACCAATCTATTTTTTCAACTAAATATGATAATGTTATATCTTTTTTGTTAGTTGAATGAATCTCATCTATATATGTATCTGTAAATTTATGAAATAGAAATATAACTGGAGATTGCAATATATTCATAACTGTACTCGTTAATAAAGCATGAGCGAATATAGATCCATTAAAAGGCAACTTACCTATTTCTTGAGCTTTTTCTACTCCTGATGGAAATACTGTTAATGCTAGTGTCGTTACAACTCCAATAAATCCCCAAATTATAGCTCTATAAATAATTCCATTTGGCTTTTTCCAATAGCCATTTATAACCCTCATACCAAGTAAGTCCCCCATAGTAGCTAAAATTAAAAACTTAAAGAAACCTCCTATGTATGGATAGCTTTCTGTTGTTGATATGAAAATTTCCCTAGACCTTGGCTCGACTAATATAGCTATCCATAATACAAGTACTCCAATCCAAATAAAATCTCCCTTTTTCATAACATTTCTCCTTTTTATTTATAATAAACTTACTCAATCCTTCTTCG